>NZ_JBYITE010000003.1:0-267670 GCF_057709105.1 Streptomyces sp. bgisy100 | reverse complement strand
CCCCCCCCCCCCCCCCCCCCCCCCCCCCCCCCCCCCCCACCAGGTCCAGGAGCGCATCGCACGCCTCAACGACATGGACGAGGGCCTGGACCGGATGATCCGGGCGCACGAGCAGGGCATCCTTCTGACAGCTGAACAACAGGCCGCCATCTTCGGCCCCGACTGGGAACCCGAAGGGGTCCTCCGCGCCCGGGAACGCTGGGGGGACACCCCGCAATGGGCCCAGTACGCCGAACGCGCCGCCACCCGCGGACCCGACGACTGGAAGGCCATCGCGCAGGCGAACACGGCGCTCGAAAGCGACCTCGCTCGAGCGATGCAGGACGGCGTCGTCCCCGGCAGCGCCGAAGCCGACCGGCTCGCGGAACGCCACCGGGAAGCCTTCGGTGCCTACTTCCACCTCACTCACGAGATGCAGGTCTGCCTCGGGCGCATGTACCGGGAGGATGCCGAGTTCACCGCCTACTACGACCGCGTTCACCCCGGACTCGCCGCTTGGCTCGGCCGCGTGATCGACGCCAACGCACAGGCCCACGGCATCGACCCGAGCACCGCTACCTGGCGCTGACGCCTGTATCGACGGAACCGGTGCCCAGTTGAGAGGGCCGGACGGTGGTGGTCTCCTCCTCCTGCATCGGCTGCACCTGCATCGTTCCCCTGCCTCGGCGCCGCGCGTCCGGTACAGCAGCTCACCGGAACCGTCGGGCCACCGCATGGAACGACTGCTTCGGCTCCCACTGCCCGGTCTCCGCGTAGCCGCGCCGTGTGCCGGTGGGGAAGGTCTTGACCAGGGCGAAGCTGGCGATGTCCAGGTCGTGGCGGCGCTGCGGCGAGTGGGGTGAGTCGGGGGCGATGAAGTTGTAGACGAACGCGCCGTGCACCCGCTCCGCCGCGTAGAGGTCCAGCAGCGCGCCGATCTCGTCCGCCTGTTCCCGCTCGTCCCGCACGTAGCCGTCCTTCACCACCGGAGGCTCCCGCTCCCAGTCCACCACGGAGTAGCCCATGCCGCCCTGCTCCCTGGCTCCCGTGAAGGTGCAGCAGCCGAACTCCGTGATGACGACGGGCTTGCGGTGCCGGTGCAGGGCGCGCACCTGGTCGGTGTAGCCGGCCCTGTTGTCCGCGGTCCGGTAGAGATTGCGCCCCAGGATGTCGAAGCCGTGCCAGTCGACCTCTTCCCACTCCCCGGAGCTGTACGTGACGCGGCCCCGGAACTGGGTCCGTACGGTCCGCACGGCCCGGCCCAGGAAGGTGTTCAGCCGCTGCTGGAATCCGGCCGACTCGGGACGGTGCAGCGCCCGGCCGCGCTCCAGGTAGTCCTTGCCCGGTACCAGGCCGGACATGAAGATGGTCAGCTCCGTGCCGACGGAGATGCCCACGCCCGGGTGGCGGGTGCGCAGTCGCTCGGCGGCGCGTGCCACCTTGCCGAGGAAGGCGAGGGTCTCCTCCGCGTCGCGGTCGAACTGCCGGGGCTCGAACCAGACGAACAGCCCGTGCGCGGCCGCGATCGAGGCGGCCTCCGTCAGCCGGTCGAGGTCGTGACCGAGCAGCATGATCGCGTTGCAGTGCAGCTGCTCGCGGATGGCCGCGATCTCCCGGCGGACGTACTCGGTTCGCCAGACGTCGCGGTCCGTGTCGAAGTTGAGCCCCTTGCAGGCGAGTCCCTTGTGGCCGCCTCCTTTGTGGGTGAGTGGGGAGACGGTCCGGGGCGACGCCGCCGTGCCGGAGGGCGCCGGACGGGCACGCGCGGGGTCGGCGGCGCAGGCGGTGGCGCCGGCGGTGGCGCCGGCGGTGGCCAGGGCCGCGGTGCCGGCGAGCAGGGTGCGGCGGGGGATCGGTGCTGAGGGCATGGAGGAGGTCATGGGGCCAGCCTGGGCGGGGTGTTGCCGGGGTCGCATCGGCCGACGGGCTCGGCTGCGTCGACGGAAGTCGGTGGCCCGCCCCACCTTCGGCGACCCGCCCCACCTTCGGCGACCGCGAGGCCGGGTGGACGAGGCCGGGGGCCGTGCGGTGGAGCTCCGCACGGCACGGTCGGTCCGCCGACCCCACGCCCGCCCCACGCCGGTGGCCCGGATGGCGAGCGCCCGTCGGCACACTCGCGGCGCCCAGGGCGGACATGACGGCGATCCGGTGATCCAGTGACGGGAAATACACAACGGCAAGGGTCGGCTGTTGTCCGTCTGTGTGCCGGGATGTCCGGTGCGGAAGAGCGCATGCTGTCCGTTTGATTTCCCTTTTGGGTGTGGGTGCGGCGGTGTGCTCCGTGTTGCCGATGACTCCGGCATGGGGTGATATTGAGTGAGCGAGGCGGATTGGGGTCGTCCTGGTTCACTCGACGACAACCCGTACCGGTTCGCATCGAGTTGGTGACCGATTCCGTCCCGTTTCCGTCCTGATTCCCTCCCCGGTGGCGGGTGGGATCGGCGGTCGGGTTCTTCGTCTACGTACGATTTCTCTGCCGTCCGGGCCTTTTCGTCGAACTGGTCCCCAGATTGCGGAAAACGTGCTCCTATTGCTGTCGGGGGCTAGTGGCGGAGGCGTCGCCGGAAGTCGGGAATCGGCCCGATTCATACGGGAGTCGTGCGTGCTGGGCGCGTTGAACCAAGTGCACCGTCACGTGCCGTTCACAAAACCGCGGTTGAGGAACCTGCACATCTCGTTCGCAGAAGGCGCACCCGAATCCCATGCGCCCTCGTGGGGGCGCCCGACGTGCCGCAGTTACGCGCTGGTATGTCCGGTGTCGCACCCCTGAAAAGGTGCCTCGCGGAGAGTTGAACGGTGAACCATGTGAAGGACTCGTCACCATCCGGTGATCAAAGCTGCACGTCAGGACGTTAAGGCCGTGCAACGTTCGCCGAAACAAGCCCTGTTCGGCTGGCAGGTGTGCCGGTCGCCGTGATTTCATCTTGCGAGACGCGGAAGTTGAGTAAATGGTTCCCGGGTTTCGGGTATCAAAGACGACCGTTGAACCGTCCGGATCGATTGTCGCCGAACCGGTCGGATCTCTTTCAAACACCCCAAAGCAAACGAAGGGAACGCAGGTCATGCGTAACGACTTCACCCCCCAGGTCGAGACCCGCGAGATTGCCGACGCCGACCTGGACAACATCTCCGGTGGCGTGCTCGGCCCGGTCGTCGCCGACACCGTTGGCACCGTTGACTCCGCTCTGCCGACCGTCGCCGGTGTGACCGGTCTGGCCACCGAGGTCACCGGTGTCAACACCGCCCCGGTCACCGGTCTCGCCGGTCTCTGAGGCTGATCGCCACCAGGCTGCACAGCCGAGGGCGACTCCCGGCCCCGGGGGTCTCTTGAATCCCTGAGGCCGTCGTGAACCCCGGAACTTCTGTTCCGGGGTTCACGGATGTCTTCGGCCGCACCCGGTGTGTCATGCGCAGTTTGCCATGGGCAGCAATCGAGGGCGGATCCGTCCGTCGATGGCTGTGTTACGGTCATGCACCGTTGTGCCTGATCGAGACGAATGCAGTTGAAGGAATAGTCCCGTGCAGTTCCGGCAAAAGGCGCTTTCCAAGCTGCAATCGCCTGAAGAGCTCGATGTGCCCGTGCGTTTCGCACGGCCCCAGGGGCGGCTCGTGCTGGCCGTCACCGTCGTCGTCATGGCCGTCGCCGGCTTCTGGGCCGTGACCGGCACCGTGTCCTCCAAGCTGAGCGCGCCCGGCATCCTCACCCACGCGGAGGGCAGTTACGTCCTCCAGAGCCCGGTGACCGGGCAGGTCACCGCCGTCCTCGCCAAAGAGGGACAGACCCTGCGGGCAGGGGCCCCCGTGCTCGCCGTCCGCACCCAGCAGGGCACCCGGGCGGTCCGCGCCGTGGCCCCGGGCCGGGTGACCTCCCTGGTGTCCAAGATCGGCTCCGTGGTGACCACCGGAACCGACGTCGCGACCGTGGAGCGGGTCTCCGACGCCAAGGACCCCCTGGTCGCCATGGTGTACGTCCAGGGCAGCAACGCCTCCACGGTCCCGGTCGGAGCGAAGGTGGACCTCACCGTCCAGTCCGTTCCCACCCAGCGGTTCGGCGTGCTCCGCGGCCGGGTCCTCGCCGTCGGACGGGTGCCGCAGACCCGGCGGCAGATCAGCGGCTTCCTCGGGGACAGTCAGCTCGGCGCTCAGTTCGCCGCCAAGGGCCACCCGGTCGCCGTCAAGGTCCGGCTCGAACGGTCCGCCGGAACGAAGTCCGGATACGCCTGGTCGTCGAAACAGGGGCCGCCGTACCCGATCGAATCCACCACCATGGTCAGCGGAGCCGTGCACCTCGACGAGCAGCGCCCCGTCGATTGGCTGCTGCCGTGACCACGCCCCAGGACACCTCCCGCACCGCGTCCCGGAACACCTCCGGCGCCGCGCCTCAGGACACCTCCGGTACCGCGCCCCGGAACACCTCCGGCGCCGCGCAGGACGCCCCCTCCACCGCCCCGCAGCCCGACCGCGGCAGGCGCCGGCCCGGCCCGAGCGGCGGCCGCCGCCGCCCGAAGCGGCCCGCCCCCGTGCCCAAGGGCACCCGGCAGAAGACCGTCCGCAGCCCCACCGTGCTGCAGATGGAGGCCGTCGAGTGCGGCGCCGCGTCCCTGGCCATGGTCCTCGGCCACTTCGGCCGCCACGTCCCGCTGGAGGAGCTGCGGATCGCCTGCGGCGTGTCCCGCGACGGCTCCCGGGCCAGCAACGTGCTCAAGGCGGCCCGCTCCTACGGCCTCCAGGCCAAGGGCATGCAGATGGAGCCCGCCGCGCTCGCCGAGGTGCGCGGGCCGGCCATCCTCTTCTGGGAGTTCAACCACTACGTCGTCTACGACGGCATGGGGCGGCGCCTCGGCCGTCGCGGGGTGCACATCAACGACCCCGGCAAGGGCCGCCGGTTCGTCCCCATGGAGGAGTTCGACTCCAGCTTCACCGGCGTCGTGCTCACCTTCGAGCCCGGCGACGGATTCCGCCGCGGCGGCCGCAAACCGGGCGTCATGGGCGCCATGCCCGCCCGGCTGCGCGGCACCTCGGGCACCATGCTGGCCGCGGTGATCGCCAGCTTCCTGCTGGTCGTCGTCGGCGCCGCGGTGCCCGCCCTCAGCCGGACCTACATCGACCTGTTCCTCTTCGGCCACCAGACGTCGCTGCTCGGCGTGCTCTTCGCGTCGATGGGGTCGGCCGTGGTCCTCACCGCCGTCCTCACCGGGCTCCAACAGGCGAACCTGCTGCGCGGGCGCATCATCTCGTCCACGCTGAGCAGCGCCCGGTTCCTGCGCCACCTGCTGAGACTGCCGGTCACCTTCTTCTCCCAGCGCAATCCGGCCGACCTCGTCCAGCGCCTCCAGTCCAACGACTCCGTCGCCGAGACCCTGGCGCGCGACCTCGCCGCCGCCGGCGTGGACGCCGTGGTCGTGGTCATGTACGCGTTCCTGCTCTGGGCCTACGATCCGCAGCTGACCGTCATCGGCATCCTGATCGCGCTGCTCAACGTGGTCGCGATGCGGGTGGTGATCCGCATCCGGGCCACCGGCACCCAGAAGCTGCGCGCGGACAGCGCCCGGCTCACCAACACCTCCTACAGCGGCCTCCAGCTCATCGAGACGATGAAGGCCACCGGCGGCGAGAACGGCTACTTCCGCCGCTGGGCCGGCCAGCACGCCACCACCCTGGACATCCAGCAGCGGCTCGGCGTCCCCAGCGCCGTACTGGCCGTCGTCGCCCCGACCCTCGCCACGCTCAACAGCGCCATGATCCTGCTGATCGGCGGGCTGCGGGCGGTGGAGGGACACATCTCCATCGGCCTGCTCGTCGCGTTCCAGGCGCTGGTGACCAGCTTCACCGCCCCCATCACCCGGCTGAACGGCGTGGCCGGGCGCATCCAGGACTTCGCCGCCGACGTCGCCCGCCTCAAGGACGTCGAGAACTTCCCGGTGGACTCGCTGTACACGCGGCGCGAGCCGGAGGCCAGCACCCGCCGGCTCAAGGGCCATGTGACGTTGGAGAACGTCACCTTCGGCTACAGCCCGCTGGACAAGCCGCTGCTCACCGACTTCTCGCTGTCGGTCGGCCCGGGACAGCAGGTCGCGCTCGTCGGCGGCTCCGGCAGCGGCAAGTCCACCGTCTCCCGGCTGATATCGGGCCTCTACAGCCCGTGGGAAGGGGCCATCCGCATCGACGGGCAGCGGCTGGAGGACCTCTCCCGCAGCGCGCTGTCCGCCTCGGTGTCCTTCGTCGACCAGGACGTGTTCCTCTTCGAGGGCACCGTCCGCGACAACGTGGCCCTGTGGGACCCGTCCATCCCGGACGAGGCCGTCACCGCCGCCCTCAAGGACGCGGCGCTGCACGAGGTGATCGCCCGGCGGCCCGGCGGTCTGCGCAGCCGGGTGGAGCAGGACGGCCGGAACTTCTCCGGCGGCCAGCGGCAGCGCCTGGAGATCGCCCGGGCCCTGGTGAGGCGGCCCAGCATCCTCGTCCTCGACGAGGTCACCAGCGCCCTGGACGCCGAGACCGAACAGGTCATCATCGACAACCTGCGGCGGCGGGGCTGCGCCTGCGTCGTCATCGCCCACCGGCTGAGCACCGTGCGCGACAGCGACGAGATCGTCGTGCTGGACCGCGGCGTCATCGTCGAGCGCGGCCGGCACGAGGACCTCGTCCTCGCCGGGGGACCGTACGCCGAGCTGGTCAAGGAGCATTGACGTGTCATCCGTGCACCACCCCGCCGCCACCGGCACCGGCGAGCCCGGCAGCGGTGCCGGCACCGGCACCGGCGGGTCCGGCGATGTGGTGGTCGACGCCCTCGGGGGCCTGGGCACCGCGGTCGACTGCGCCGGTGTGCGCAGCCTGTCGCTGGAGGGGCCGCACGTGCTGTGGCTGGTGGCCGACGGCGCGCTGGACCTGTTCGCCGTCGACGCCGGCCAGCAGGGCCACTGGCACTTCCTCGGCCGGCTCGGCACCGGCACCCTGCTGCTCGGCCCGGTCGAGGGCCCCCGGCACACCCTGGTCGGCCGGCCGCTGCGCGGCTGCGTACTGCGCCGGATCCAGCTCCGCGAACTCTTCCCCACCGAGTACGCCCCGGAGTACGGGAACGGGTACGGCACCGGGAACGGGTACGCGGCGCACGGCGGTTACGGGGCCGAGGCCGGCTACGGAGCCCACGGCGGGTACGGCAGCCCGGACGGTTACGGACACTCCGACGGCCACGGCACGCACTACGGCTACGGCACCGCGTACGGAGCGCCGGACGCCACCGGCTACGCCGACCCCTGGTCCCAGGGACCCACGGCCCTCTCCGCGCTGGACGACGCCTTCGCCCGCGGCGTGGGGCGCAGCCTGCGCGTGCTCCTCGAAGCACCCCTCGACGGGCAGCTCGCCCCCGGAGCCGGCGCGCCCGGACCCGACTCCGACGAGGCACCGGCCGCGGCCGTGGAGACCGTGTACGGCTCGGCCGACGACGACATCCTGTGGATGCCCGTCGCGCCCGGCAGCGTGCAGTACGGCGCCGCCTACAGCACCGACGCCGCCGCCGACCTGCTCATCGACGGCGCCCTGTGGCAGCAGATGGTCAACCAGCTCTCCCGGCTGCTGTTCGCGCTGGACGGCTGGATCGAGCAGCTCGAACGCGCCCACGAGGACCGGACGGCCGCGGGCATCGAGGCCGGCGAGACCGTACGCGCCCAGGCCGACCAGGCGCTGCTGGCCTCCATGAACCGTTCGCGGCGGGGCCGGTCGGGCCCGGCCGCCGGAACCGACGACGCCACCCTGGAGGTCTGCCGCAAGGTGGCGGCCGCGGCCGGCATCACCGTCAGCGAGCCCTCCGGCGGCGGATCGCTCAACGACCGGCTCAACCCGGTCGAACGCATCGCCCTCAGCTCACGCTTCCGCACCCGCGTCATCAAGCTCGACGGGCGCTGGTGGCGGGAGAACATCGGCCCCCTGGTCGGCCACCGCGCCGACACCGGCGAGCCGGTCGCGCTGCTCTGGCGCCGCGGCCGGTACGAGGCCGTGGAGGCGACCAGCGGCGAGCGGACGCGCCTGGGCAAGGCGGAGGCCGCCGGCTTCGAGCCCCGCGCCGTGATGTTCTACCGGCCGCTGCCGGAACAGGGGATGCCCGCCTGGCGGCTGCTGCTGTTCAGCCTCCGCGGCACCCGGCTGGACCTGCGCAACCTCGTGCTGGGCGGCCTCGTCGCGGTCGGCCTCGGCGCGCTGGTCCCCATCGCCACCGGCACCGTGCTAGGCACCTATGTGCCGAACGCCGAGAACAGCCTCATCGTCCAGACCTCCCTGGCCCTGGTGGCCACCTCCCTGGTCTCGGCCGCCTTCATGCTGCTGCAGAACACCTCCATCCTGCGCATGGAAGGGCGCATCGAGGCCACCCTGCAACCCGCCATCTGGGACCGGCTGCTGCGCCTCCCGACGCGGTTCTTCGCCGAGCGGTCCACCGGGGAACTGGCCAGCGCGGCCATGGGGATCAGCACCATCCGGCGGGTGCTCTCCGGGATCAGCTCGATCGCCGTGCAGTCCGGGACGGTCGGCGCGGTCAACCTCGTCCTGCTGCTCTGCTACAGCGTCCCGCTGGCCCTGACCGCGATCGGCATGCTGATCGTGATCGCCGCGGTGTTCCTCGCCATGGGACTGTGGCAACTGCGCTGGCAGCGACGGCTGATCGAGCTCAACAACAAGCTCAACAACCAGGCGTTCCAGACCCTGCGCGGACTGCCCAAACTGCGGGTCGCCGCGGCCGAGAGCTTCGCCTACGCGGCCTGGGCCCGCGAGTTCGCCCGCAGCCGGGAACTCCAGCAGCGGGTCGGCCGGATCAAGAACCTCATCACCGTCGTCAACGCCGTCTACCTGCCGCTCTGCACCCTCATCATGTTCGTGCTGCTCGCCGGCCCGGCCCGGGGATCGCTGTCGACCAGCGGGTTCCTCACCTTCAACACCGCGTTGACGATGCTGCTGACCTCCGTCAACCAGCTCACCGGCGCGCTGCTCTCGGCCGCCGCCGTGCTCCCGATGTTCGAGCAGATCAAGCCGGTGCTGGACGAGGTCCCCGAGGTCCGCGGCGGCAGCACCCAGCCCGGCGAGCTGACCGGCGGCATCGAGGCCCGCGGGCTGTCCTTCCGGTACAGCGACGACGGCCCGCTGGTCCTCGACGACGTCTCCTTCCGGGTGCGGCCCGGCGAGTTCGTGGCGATCGTCGGCGCCAGCGGCTGCGGCAAGTCGACCCTGCTGCGGCTGCTCATCGGCTTCGACCGGCCCACCGCGGGCGACGTCCTCTACGACGGCCAGGACCTCTCCGCGCTGGACCAGTCGGCGGTGCGACGGCAGTGCGGTGTCGTGCTGCAGAACTCCCAGCCGTTCACCGGCTCCATCCTGGACTGCATCTGCGGCGCCGAGATGTTCTCGCTGGAAGAGGCCTGGGACGCCGCGGAGATGGCCGGCCTGGCCGAGGACATCAAGGCGATGCCGATGGGCATGCACACCGTCCTCTCGGACGGGGGCGGCACCGTCTCCGGCGGCCAGCGGCAGCGGCTGATGATCGCTCAGGCGCTGATCCGCCGCCCGCGTATCCTGTTCTTCGACGAAGCGACCAGCGCGCTGGACAACGAGACCCAGCGCGTGGTGAGCGAGAGCACCGGCAAACTGCGCTCCACCCGGGTCGTCATCGCCCACCGGCTGTCCACGGTCATGGACGCCGACCGGGTGATCGTCATGTCGGACGGCCGGGTCGTGCAGGAGGGGGCGCCCGCGGACCTGCTCGCCGATACGGGCGGCATGTTCCGCGAGCTCGTCCGCCGCCAGATCCAGTGACCCGCTCGTCCGCCGCCCGATGACGCACGCCGTCGGCCGCCGGAACCGGCGGACCGCGGCCGGACAGGAGCAGGAGCGCCGCGCTGTGACACCGGACGCCGGAACGCCTCGTGGGGAGGCCAGGACCCCGGACCAGGGTGTCCGCCAGGACGCCGCCGAGGCGCAACGCGTCCCCGGAGCCCCCGACTTCGGGGTGCGGCGCACGCTCGCCCGTACCGCAGGGGGCAAGGCGGTCGACGTCTACCGCCCCGGCCCCGGAGCGCCGGACCCTGGCCCCACCGCACTGCTCTGGCACGGCATCGGACCGGACGAGCGCGACGTCCTCGGGCCGCTGGCCGCCACCGTGGCACGGGCGGGGCTGCGGGTGTGCGTCCCCGACTGGCGTTCCGACGCCCCCGACGGCGGGCGCTCCCACCTGCTGGACTCCCTGGCCTTCGCCCGGGACTTCGCCACCGGCCACGGCGGCGGCACCGAACGGTTCGTGCTGGCGGGCTGGTCGGCGGGCGCCCCGGCCGCCATGGGCGTCGCCCTGCACCCCGGAACGGCCGACGGCCCGCGCCCCACGGCCGTCGTCGGCATCGGCTCCCGCTACGACCGCCCGGCCCGCACCACCGGCACCGTCCCGCTGGAGGACATCACCGCCACGGAGGGCTCGCCCGGGCCGGTGCCGCCCGTGCCGGAGTCGCCGGTGCTGGTGCCGCCCGTGCCGGTGTCGCGCGTCCCGGTACCGCCCGTCCCGGTGTGGCTCGTGCACGGCACACGGGACACGGTCATGGGGAGCGAGCACACGGACGCCTTCGCCGCGGCCCTGGAGGCGCGCGGTTGGCCCGTCCGCCGGGAGGAAGCGGCCACCGACCACGCGGGCGTCGTCATGGCCGAGTACGACCCGGCGCAGGACCGCTGCGTCCCCGCACGGGCCGGGCACGCGATCAGGGGCGGTCTGCTCACCGCGTCGGTGCTCCTGCGGGCGGCCGGGCTGCTGGGGCAGGGGGAGGGGCAGGGCTTCGGGCCGGGCCCGGCGTGACACCGGGCCCGGGGTCCGGCGTGTTGCGTGCCGGACCCCGGGCCGCCCTTCCGGCGCGTGGGCCTTCGGCCGGACCCGGAGCCCCCCACGGCCCCCGGGTCCGGCCCGGGCTACGGGCTCGCGGCCTGTGATGTGGTCCGCCGAACCCGAATCCGAACCCGCCCGCCACGCACGTCGTGTCAGCTGGTCCCCAGGTCACCGGGGACGGCTTCCTGCAGCGACGTGTGCCAGTTGGTGACGACCGGCCTGTCGACCGTCATGCTGCCGGTGGACAGGCTGACCGGGTCGGCCTGGTCGTCCCCGGACACCTTGACGATGATGCTGTCGAGTTCCTTGCCGTAGTCGTTGTCGGTGGTCTTGGGGTTCACCCCGGCATAGGCGACGGTGCCGCCGCTCAGCTTCACCTGCTCGGTGAGCGCCTGCTCGGCCGGTCCCGCCTCGGTGCCGTCGGACCCGAACGCCACCACCGGATGATGACCCGGAAGCGTGCAGGTGATGCCCGGCTTGGCCTTCACCGAGAGGAGGGTGTAGCCACCGGCCTGGGTCTTCGACGTGGCGGTCCAGGACAGGTCGTTGGCGCCGCAGACCTGCCCGTAGCCGTCCTTGTCACCGCCCCCGCTGCCGCGCGCGACGGACCCACTGCCGTTGTCACCGGACTTGCTGCCGCCGTCACCGGACTTGCCGCCCGTCGGGCCCGAGCCGTTCCGTCCGGAGTCCTTCGTCTCGGGGGCCTTCGCCCCGGAGCCTGCCGGAGCCGAGCCATCCGCCCCGGAGCCCTTCGACGACGCGGCCGCGGACGACGACGAAGAGCTGCCCGCGTCGTCCTTGCCGCCATCGCCCTGACAGGCGGTCAGCGAGAGCGCGGCGGCGGCGGCCACGGCCACGAGGCCGGTGGTACGGAACGGGCGGGTACGGCGAGCTGTCTTCACAAGGTCCCCCATGGGTGTCGGATACGGCCCGGCCGCCCACTCCCGCAGGCGCCCGGCCGGACTCGTGGTAGGTCGGCAATCTCGGCCACACTGCGATCGCGGGTGACCGAGGCTTGTTCACGACGTTCTGTGCAAGGCATGTCACCGTTCGGCGCAGGGCCCGCCGAGGCGCCGGACCGCCGCGAGCCGGTGGCGGACACGACGGCGAGGGCGGGCAGCGCGAAGGGGGACGTGGGACGGGCGGTGGACGCCTCAATCCTGCGGCGCGGCGCCCCCGTTCCGGATCAGCCGTCCAGCCGACCCGGACGGCCCGTCGGCGGCCCCGTATCGGCCGAAAGTCGGAGGTGGCGGGCGGCGGGGCGGCGGCGTGGCCGTAACGTGAGACAGCGTGATCCCCGCTCTTCCCCCCAGCTCTCCTCTCCGCCGGGCGCTGTCGGCCGTGGCGGCCGTCCTGGTGTTCGCCCTGCTCGTCGCCGAGGGGGCGGCCACGGGGTATGTGCCCACGGCCGTCGCGACCTTCGTCACGGGGGCCCTGTGCGTGGGGGCGCTCGTCGTCCCGGTCGGCCGCTTCCCGATGACTGCAGCCGTCGCCGTGGCGGCGTCCGGCGCGCTGTCCGTCGTCACCATGCAGCTCACCCACCGGCCGGAGGTCACGCCGGGGGCGGCGGAGCTGACGGCGCTGCTGCTGCTCGTGGCCCGTGCCGTACGGACGGCACGCCCGGCGTCCGCGGCGGCCCTGTCGGCCGCGGGCGGACTGGCCGCCGGGCTGCTGCCGCTGCGGCTGCCGCGCGCGGAGTACGTCAACCTGACCGAGTTCGGCGAAGCCGTGATCTTCTTCTCGCTGGTGCTTGCGGTCCTGCTCGGCCTCCTTCTGCGGCTGCTCGACACCGTACGCGCCCGCGAGCGCGAGGCGGACCGGCAGGCGCAGCGGCTGGAGTACGCGCGGGAGCTGCACGACTTCGTGGCGCACCACGTCACGGCGATGGTCGCGCAGACCAAGGCGGTGCGGTACGCCTCAGCGCTGGGTCACGCGCCCGCACCCGACGACCTCGACCGGATGCTGGCGGGTATCGAGCGCGCGGGGTCCCAGGCGATCGAGTCGATGCGCGACATGGTCTCGGTGCTCCGCGCGCCCGGTGAGGGCCCGGCCGCCGCACGCCCGGCCGGAGACCTGGACGGGGAACTGCGCGGCCTCACCGAGGAGTTCACCGCCGCGGGCCCGGCCACCGCCGAGGTGTCCCTCGCCCCCGAGCTGACGGGCGCGGGGTACGGGCTCCGTCCCGAACTGACCACGGCCGCACACCGGGTGGTGCGGGAGGCGCTGACCAACATCCGCAAGCACGGCGAGGGGGTGCGGTGGGTGACCGTGGACGTACGGCCGTCGCCCGCCGGGACGCTCACCGTGACCGTCACGGACGACGGCCGCGCGCCGGCCCACGCCACGGCGGCGGGGGCGGCGCGGGCCGCCGGGAAGGCAGCGACGGCGGACGGCAGCGGGGCGTCCGGCCGGTCGGGCTTCGGGCTGACGGGGCTGGCCGAGCGCGTCGGGGCGCTGGGCGGAACCTTCACGGCGGGCCCGCGCGAGGACGGCACGACGGGATGGCGGGTCGCGGCCGAACTGCCTCTGGAATCATGGAAACCGTGAAGGGGAAGACGATCCGCGTGCTGCTCGCGGACGACCAGGAGATGGTCAGGGCGGCCTTCCGGATGATCCTCGACGCCCAGCCCGACATCGAGGTCGTCGCGGAGGCCGCCGACGGCGCGACGGCGGTGGCCGAGGCGCGCCGCCTGCGCCCCGACGTCTGTCTTCTCGACATCCGCATGCCGGAGCTGGACGGTCTGGAGGCCACCCGGCGGCTCGCCGGTCCCGGGGCACGGCACCCGCTGAACGTGCTGATCGCCACCACCTTCGACCTCGACGAGTACGTCTACCGGGCGCTGCGCAACGGGGCCTGCGGGTTCCTGCTGAAGGACGGCTCCCCCGCCCTGCTCGCCGAGGCCGTGCGCGCGGCGGCGCACGGCGAGTCGATGATCTCCCCGTCGGTCACGGTGCGCCTCCTCCGCCACATGACGCCGCCCGCCGCCTCCGCGCCCGCGAAGGCCACCGCGCCGGTTCCCCCGCCCGTGAGCGGGCCCGTCGATCCGCTGACGGATCGGGAGTTGCAGGTCGTACGGCGCGTGGCGCGCGGGCGGACGAACGAGGAGGTCGCGGCGGAGCTGTACGTCACCCTGTCGACGGTGAAGACACACCTGGGCAACGTGCAGCGCAAGCTGGACGCCCGCAACCGCGTCGAGATCGCCGCGTGGGCGTGGGAGTCGGGCCTCGTCGGCTAGTACTCCAGTCGGAAAACGCCGCCTGACCTGGCCCTTCTTCGGTAGCGGCAGTGCCGGGCGGTGGCTTGGTGGCGTCCGCGCAGGGGACGTGGGACGGCACATCACCAAACGCGCCCTATGACCGGTGTCCGGTACGTCGCACCGGCGGCGGCGCAGGCGGGGCCGGACGGGGAGGACGGGCAGGGCGTCGCGCCGGCCGCGGGGGCAGTGGCGGTGGCGGTTGCGGGGTCCGTCGGGCCGCCCGGGGCGGCCGTCGAGGCGACTCCTCCGCGGAGTCGTCGGCGAGCCGGGACGCCACGACGGAGTCGATCCGCAGGTCGCGATAGTCCACCGCGGTCCCGACGCGGTCCGGCAGACGGGAGCGCACGCTCCGCGACACCGATGCCCGGCCCGGGCTGCCGTGGAAGCGCACCTCGACATCCGGCACCGCGCCGAACCGCAGCCGACGGGCCCGGACCGAGGCGAGCAGCGCGAGATCCCAGGTGTCCGGGTCCGAACCGGCTGTGCGGGCACGGCCGTTCACGATTCCCGCTCCCGTTCCTGAGCCTGCGCAATGTGCACCAGTTGCTCCTGCCTCTTGCGACTACTCCTGCTCTTGCGACTACTCCCGCTCCTCATGCTCCGGTGACTACTCCCGCTGCGCCTGCCACTACTCCTGCTCCTCCTCGCGCTCCCGCTTGCGGCTCGTGCGGCGCTCGGCCTTGCCGCGGGTCGTCCGGGTGGTGCGCCGGCCGGAGTCGTCCGGTTCCGCCGCCGCCGAAGGGGCCCGCCGGCTCTTCTTGCGCTCCGACCGGGCGGCTCCGCCGGACTTCTTCGTGCCCGCGGTCCCGGCCGTCTTCTTGGCCGCAGCCTTCCGGGCGCCGGACTCGCTCTTACCTCCGGCCGTCTTCTTGGCGCCGGCCTTCTTCTTGGTTTCGGTGGCCTTCTTGCTGTCGGCCGCCTTCTTCGTGCGGGTGGCGTTCGCCGTCCGGCTCGCCGCCCCGGTGGCCCGGTCACCGGCCTTTTCCACCGTCCGGCCCGCCGCTCCGCCCGCGCCGCGTCCGACCGCTCCGGCCGTCTCCCCGGCGCCCCGGCCGACGTCCTGCACGGTGTCCCCGGCGCCGCGTCCCACGTCCTCGACCGCTTCGCCCGTTCCCTGCCCCACGTCCTCGACGGCTTCTCCGGCGCCCCGGCCGACGCCCTCCACGGCCTCGCCCGCTCCGCGTCCCACGCCCTCGACCGCTTCGCCCGCTCCCCGCCCGATGCCCTCGACGGCTTCTCCGGCGCCCCGGCCGACGCCTTCGACGGCCTCGCCCGCGCCCTGCCCCACGTCCTCGACCGCTTCGCCCGCTCCCCGTCCGACGTCCTCGACGGCTTCCCCCGCACCGCGGCCGAGTTCGCCCACGGCTCTGCTCGTGCCCGTGCCGACCTCCTGGACCGCGGAGCCCACCCCGCGCGTGATCTGCTCCAGGATCTCCGGGTGCTGATCGATCGTCTGCAGCACCCGGTCGATGATCCCCGCGACATGACCGAGCCGGACCTTCAGCAGCGCCTGCGCCTCCACGCCCTTGATGCCGAGGTGAACGCGGCCGAGCGCTACATCCGCGCCGACATGGAGCTTCAGCAGATCGAGCACTTCGGCCTGGAGCGAGACCCGGGCGGTGAGGTTCTCCACCTCCAGCTCGATCTCGTCGACCTTGACCACCGGGACGTCGAGCAGCACGTCCGGCTCCTCCTCGGTCTCCGGGAGGTCCTCGTAGCTCTCGTCCGTGCCCTCGGCGTCCTCGCCCATCCTGCCGTCCTCCGGCGTTGTGGCCCGCTCGCGGCGCTCGCTTCCGGGCGCCGGCTCCGCTGGCCGGCTCTCCCCTCTTGCCAGGGTAAAGGCGACAAAACGCCCGGCAAGGCGGGCGAACGCACGGTGACGGGCTGGGTGCATACCGCCAGAAAGGGCCGGTCGGGCAGGGGTGGCGGCGGTCCATCACCTTATTCGCATGCTTGTCCGATTGTGTCGTACGATCATGGTTCGCTTCGACGAGGGCACGTCATCCACTGACGTGGCTCTCCTCTGTGGGGGGAAACCAGACCATGCATGTGCGCAGAACATTCGGCGCTCTTGCGGGGGGTGCCGCGCTGGCCCTGCTGCCGCTGACCCCGGCGCAGGCCGAACCGGCCGAACCGCCCGTTCCCGTACCGGCCCCGGCCCCGCCGGTTCCCGTACCGGCCCCTGCCGGTGCCGACGCCCGCGCCTCCGCGCACCCCGACGCTCCCGCCTCGGCGCTCCCCGACGCCCGCGCCTCGGCGCACGCCGATGCCTACTGGACGTCGGCCCGCATGCGCGCTGCCCGGCCCGTGGCGGAGGACCGGCAGCTCAACGGGGCGGCACCCGCGCGGACTTCGAAAGCCGGCGGGCAGCGGGCCGCCCGGTCGCCGGGCAAGCCCTTCGAGGGGCTGCCGATGACCGGCACCTTCTTCTGGCAGGACGGCACGGACACCGGGCGCTTCTGCAGCGGCAGTGTCGTGACCAGCCCGGGCAAGAACCTGGTCATGAGCGCCGGTCACTGCTTCGACGGCAAGGAGGCGCGGAGGAACCTGACGTTCGTGCCCCAGTACAACAACGGGGCCAAGCCGCACGGCGCGTTCGCGGTCGACCCCGGACGGATCTACGTCGACAAGCGGTACCTGTCGAAGGGGCCGGACAAGGCGGCCGACCTGGACTTCGCCTTCCTCCGGCTGGAGCCGCGGGCCGGGAAGAACGTGCAGGACGTCGTCGGCAGCGTCGACCTGATGACCGACCCGGGTTACGCCCACGACCCGGTCCGGCTGACCGGCTATCCCGCCAACCGCACCGGCCCGCTGGACTGTTGGGACCGGACGACGCGGTACGACAGTACCGATCCCAAGATCCCCGGCAGCTTCCTCCGGATCGAGTGCGACGGGTACAGCGGCGGCACGTCCGGCGGCCCGTTCCTGGTCCGGAAGGGCGAGGGCTGGGGCCTCATCGGCGTCATCGGCGGCTGGAAGACCGGGGGCGACAAGGCGGACGTCTCCTACGGCTCCTACCTGGACGCGGATGCCAGGGCGCTCTACGAGGCCGCGGTGGCGGGCAAGCCGCCGGCCGGGCGCGGAGTGCTGGGGACGGCCGGGACCTGGAAGCACGCCGACGTGCTGGCCGGCGGGCACTTCGCCGGCGGCAACCCGGGCGGCGAGGACTACGCCGACCTCCTGGTGCGCTGGTCCGACGGCGAGCTGAGCATCTACCGCGGATCCGGCGACGGCGCCGGCACCTTCGACAAGGAGTTCCGGGTCCTCGGCCCCAACGGCACCTGGAAGAACGCCGTTTCCGTGACGGCGGGCGACTTCACCGGGACCGGCCGGGACGACGACCTGCTGGTCCGCTGGGTCGACGGTGAGGTGACGCTGTACCCGGACGTGGACGAGAAGGGCCTCCACGGAGAGGTCCAGCTGCAGAAGCCGGGCGCCCGCTGGAAGCACGCCGCCTCGATCACCGCCGGGCGCTATACCACGACCGACGACCGGGCGAACGACCTCCTCGTCCGCTGGTCCGACGGCACCGTCACGCTCTTCACCGACGTCGACCGTCAGGGGTTCCACGAAGAGAAGAAGCTCTCGCCGCCCAGCGGTACCTGGAAGAACGCCGCGACGCTCACCTCCGGCGACTTCACCGGCACCGGACAGCACGACCTGATGGTGCGCTGGACCGACGGGGAGCTGACCCTCTACCCGGACCTCGACCAGGACGGATTCCACGGGGAGAAGCAGCTCAGGGCCCCGGGCGAACCGTGGAAGCAGGCCACCGTGCTCGCCGCCGGTGACTACACCGGCAACCACCGGCCGGACGACATCCTCATCCGGTGGTCCGACGGCGCTCTCACGCTCCACCCGGACGCGGGGGAGAGCGGCGGCAGCCGGGACCTCGTCCTGGTGCCCCACCCGGCGGCCTGATCCGGCGGTCCGGCGGAACGGCCGGTCCCTGAGCGACGGAGGAGCGCGCTCCGGGGCCGGCTCATCCGTATCCTCCGTTGTCCGACGGGCTGCTGCGGGTGCCGCGGGGGCTCGTCGGACATGCCCGGCGTCCCGGGCCCCTGTGGCAGCCCCCGTCCCAGCCCCCGTCCCGGGTCCCATCGCGACGCCCGTCGCGGACCCCGTCGCGCACCCCCGGGTGTGCCGCGCCCGGCCCTGCCGAAGGCTCCGTCCGCCCTCCGGCCCGGCGCCGGTGACCCAGCGCGAGCGCGCACCCCGGACGGTCATCGTGCCCCGTCGGGGCGTTGTCGCGCCGCGTCGGGAAGGCGGGCCGGACGCCACGGGCCGCCCGGTATGAGGTGCATCATGGGAGTGATGCGCCAGCCAGTCCGGGAGGGACGCATTCGTGATCGACGGGATCGACGGGATCGACGGGATCGACGAGTTCGACGAGACGGACAGCGGTGGCCTGCGGCTCGACCGGGCGGGACAGGCCGAGGCCTTCGATGCCATCGGCGACCGCTACGACGAGGCCTTCCCGCACAAGGACGGACAGGTCGCCGCCGTCGAGTGGCTGATCCGGTCCCTGCCCGCCGGGGCCCGGGTGCTGGATCTCGGCTGCGGCACCGGGCTGCCGACGGCCCGGCAGCTGACCGACGCCGGGTTCGACGTCGTCGGCATCGACCTCGCCGGCGGGATGGTCGGGCTCGCCCGGCAGCACGTGCCCGCCGCCACCTTCCACCAGCTCGACATCGCCGACCTGAGCCCCGACGGCCCGCGGGACCTGGGCCGGTTCGATGCCGTCGCGGCGTTCTTCTCCCTGCTGATGCTGCCCAGGGCCGAGATCCCCCTGGCCCTGGACACGGTCCACCACGTGCTGGTCCCGGACGGACTGTTCGTCCTCTCGATGGTGGAGGCCGATGTGGACAACTTCTCGATCCCGTTCCTCGGGCACGTCATCCGCGTGTCCGGCTATCTCCGGGACGACCTGCGCACGGTCGTCGAGGAGGCGGCATTCGAGATCGTCGACGAAACCTCCTACACCTATGCCCCCTCCGTCTCGGACGTGCCGCCCGAGGAGCAGATCTTCCTCACCTGCAAGCGGCTCGGCTGAGAGGGCCTCCGCCCCGCCGCGGTCCGCAGCAGCCGGACGGAACGACAACGAACAACGCGACGAACAGCGGAACAGCGCGACCACACGAAATGCGGAACGACTCCCCAAGCGGAGAACCAGTAGCGGACAACCGGTAACAGACAACCAGTAGCGGAACGACGCGAGTGATGGAGCCCCCGACCCCCCACGAAGCACCCGGCGGACCGGGCCCCGGAGCCGACGGACCTGTCGGCGCCCCGGGGCGGGGGAGCGGTACGGCAGCGCCCCCCGGCACCCACGAACAACCGTCCCGGTCCCCGTCCCCACCGCAGCCCCGGCCGCTCGCGCCGGACGGCCGTGCGGACAGCGAGCAGCCCGGCCGGGGGCGACGGGCCGCCGTGGTCCCGGGCGACGAGGCGCTGCCCCCGGCACCGGCCACCGGGGCTCCCGTGGCCGCTCATCTGCCGGACCCGGCGGAGCCCGCCGCTGCACAGCAGACCGACCGCCTCCGCTACCTGCAGACCGCGACCCGGCAGATCGCCCGCGGCGTCGACGTGGGCGAGACGCTGTGCGAGCTGTGCCGGGCCGCGATCCCCGTCTTCGCCGACGCGATCCTCGTCCACCTCCGCGAGCCGCTGCCCGTCGGCGATGCGCCCGCGGGAACCCCGCTCGCACTGCGGCTGTACTGCATCGCCGAAGGGCCGGAGGAGCCGGTCACCGACGTACGTCCCGGCACCTCCGGGTTCTCCGGCCTCACCGTCACCGACCCGCTCGCCGGGACGCTGCTGGACGGCCAGGCGGTGTTCGGCGACGCCCCGGAGCTCCGGTCCACCGCCGCCGACCTGCTGGAACCGGTGACGAGCGTGCCGGAGACACCGCTGGACCGGCGGCTGATCGTCGCCCCGCTGCTCGGCCCCCGCCACCTCATGGGCACCGTCGTCCTGCTCCGCGTCCCCGACCGGGCGGCCTTCACCGAGGACGATCTGCTCGTCGCCTCCCAGCTCGCCGCCCACTCGGCGTTCGGGGTCGACAAGGCGGTGGTCTACGGGCGCGAGGCCTCCGTCGCGGACGCGCTCCAGCTCACCATGCTGCCCTCGTCCCTCCCCAGCACCACCGGCGTCCGACTGGCCAGCCGCTACCTGCCCGCCGCGGAGACCGCGCAGGTCGGCGGCGACTGGTACGACGCGATCCCGCTGCCCGGCAACCGGGTCGCCCTCGTCGTCGGGGACGTCATGGGCCACTCCATGACCTCCGCCGCGATCATGGGCCAGCTGCGCACCACCGTGCAGACCCTCGCCGGGCTCGACCTGCCGCCGGACGAGGTCCTGCACCACCTCGACGAGCAGGCACAGCGGCTCGGCACCGAGCACATGGCGACCTGTCTCTACGCGATCTACGACCCCATCTCGCACCGGCTGCTCGTGGCCGACGCCGGCCATCCGCCGCCGGTGCTGCTGCACCCGGACGGCACCGGCGAGGTGCTCCAGGTGCCGCCGGGCGCGCCGATCGGCGTCGGCGGTGTGCCCTTCGAGTCGGTGGAGATGCCCGCCCCCACCGGCGCGACCCTGGTGCTCTACACCGACGGCCTCGTCGAGTCCCGGGAACGGGATGTGTCGACCGGGGTGGAACTGCTGCGCGCCCGGCTGCACGCCGCCGCCCAGGCCGTCCCGCAGCCCCCGCTGGAATCGCTCTGCGACGAGGTCCTGGACATCACGGGACCCGGGGCGCGGGACGACGACGTGGCCCTGCTCGCCGCCCGGTTCGACGGCTTCCCGCCGCTCAACGTCGCGTACTGGTTCCTCGGCCCGCACGCGCGGACCCCCGGCCGCGCACGGGAGCTGACCCGGCGGGTGCTGGAGCGCTGGGGCCTGGAATCCATGCTGGACACCACCGAGCTGATGGTCAGCGAAGTGGTGACGAACGCCGTCCGGTACGCCTCCCGGCCGATCGCCCTGCGCCTGCTCCGCACCGATGTGCTCCGCTGCGAAGTGGGCGACGACTCCCCGCAGGTCCCCCGGATGCGGCGGGCCCTGGCGGGGGACGAGGGCGGGCGCGGCCTGTTCCTCGTCGACCAGCTGGCGCGGCGCTGGGGAGCGACCCGGCTCAGCACCGGCAAAGTCGTCTGGTTCGAACAGCCCATCCCCGAGGAGCAACGCAGGGGCGGCTCGGAGGCGGCGTGACGGGTCCGGGCCAACTCCCTTGACCGGCGGCTCCCGTGACTGCTCCGGGCCGGTCGTGGCCCTGTGCTCGGACGGGACGTCCAAGCATGTCCCGCCCGACCCCGGAGCGAAGCCCGATCACTCCTGACGCACCGTCACGTCCATGATTGCAGAAGGTGGTTCGGTTCCTTCGGCCCGTCCCGTCCCCATGTACGGGCCGGGCCCCGCGGCCCCACCAAGCCGCCGGACCCGCCCCTCCGTGGTTCCAGGCCTCAGGCCTCCAGGGCCGCCCGGGCCGCCGGCAGCGCCCGCTCGCGGTCCTCGGACACCAGGCCGATCCGGGTGCGGCGGTCCAGGACGTCGCTCTCGTCCAGCGCCCCCTCGTGCCGGACGGCCCACCGGAGTTCGGCCCCGGTGACGCCCGCGGCGACGGGCTCCAGCAGCGCGGGGTCGTCCGCCGCGTCGGCGAGGACGGCCTCCGCCTCGCTGCCGTACCGGGCGACCAGGCGCGCCGGTGCGGACGACGCGGCCAGCCGGCCGGGGGAGGCGGCGCCGATCAGCGGCAGGGCCTGGGTCCGGCACGGGCCCGCCGCGAGGCCGGCCTGCGCCATGCCCGCGTCGACGGCGTCCTCGGCCATCGCCCGGTAGGTGGTGAGCTTCCCGCCCACCGCGGTGATGACCCCGGAGGGCGCGGTGAGGACGGCGTGCCGGCGGGACAGGTCGGCGCTGCGGCCGCCGCCGGAGTCCAGCAGCGGGCGCAGTCCCGCGAACGCGCCGATGACCTGCTCGCGGCGCAGCGGCGTCGCAAGCGCCCGGGAGAGCACGCCCAGCAGGAAGTCGATGTCCTCGCCGGGGGCTTCGGGAACGTCGGGCACCGGGGTGTCGAGCGGCTCGTCGGTGAGGCCCGCGTAGACCCGGCCGTCGGACTGCGGCAGGGCGAAGACGAAGCGGTTGGACTCGCCGGGGACGGGCACGGTCAGCGCGGCCGTCGGGTGGCCGAGCGCCGACGCGGGGAGCACCACATGGGTGCCGCGGCTGGGCCGCAGCCGTACGCCCGGGGCGAGGGTGTCGGCCCAGACGCCGGTGGCGTTGATCACGCAGCGGGCCCGTATCTCCAGCTTCTCCCCGGAGAGTTCGTCCCGCAGGACGGCGGCCCGCCCGTCGAGCTCCACCGCGCCGCACCGGGTGAGGACGTGCGCGCCGTGCGCGGCGGCCGTGCGGGCGAGGGCCACCACCAGCCGTGCGTCGTCGGTGAGTTGACCGTCGTAGGAGAGCTGTCCGCCGCGCAGCCCGGCCGGGCGCAGGGCGGGCGCGAGCGCCAGGGTGAGCGCCGCGGAGATGCTGCGGGAGGCGGGCAGGTTCCGCGCCCCGGCGCCGGCCGACAGGCGCAGCGCGTCGCCGAGCAGGAAGCCGGTGCGGGTGGTCGCCGCCCGGAGCCGGCCGGTGTCCCGGTGGACCGGGAGCACCATGGGCAGGGCGCGGACCAGGTGCGGGGCGGTGCGGCTCATCAGCAGGCCGCGCTCGCGGGCGCTCTCGTAGGCGATGCCGACATCGCCGGTGGCCAGATAGCGCAGTCCGCCGTGGACCAGCTTCGAGCTCCAGCGGCTGGTGCCGAACGCCAGGTCGTGCTTCTCGGCGAGGACCACGCTCAGGCCCCGGGACGCGGCGTCCAGCGCGATCCCGGTGCCGGTGACACCCCCGCCGACGACCAGTACGTCGACGGTGGGCCGGTCGCCGAGCAGGTCCAGGGACCGCGCCCGCCGCGCCGCGTTGAGCGAGCCGGGACGGTCGGCGGGGCTGTGGGCGGGGCTGCGGGTCATCGCGAGGCCTCCAGCGGTTGCAGGTATCCGTCCAGGAGCCGCCGCAGCCCGGCGAGCAGCCGGTCGTCGGACAGGGTGTCCTCGACCAGGCGCCGGGAGGTGGTGACGGACTGGACGGTCAGAAGCACGAACCGGGCGAACTCGTCGGCGTCGCCCTCTCGTACGGAGCCGTCGGCCTGCCCGGCCTCGATCTCCGCGCGGAGCAGCTCCAGCGCCGCGAGCTGACTGGAGCCGAGCCGGTGGAACACGTACGTCGCCAGCACATCCGTCTCGGTCTCCACGAAACGGTTGAACAGCGGGTGCCCCCAGAGCGCTTCGACGGTGCCGGTGCACTGGCCGGTCAGCCGCTCCCGGGCCCGGGCGTCGGGGGAGGGGGGAGTGCACGCCGCGATGACCGCCCGCAGCTCGCGGGTGAGCAGATCACCGACTAGCGAGGAGATGTCGGGCCAGTGCCGGTACACCGTCGGGCGGCTGACGCCGGCGCGGCGGGCGACATCGGTGAGCGTGGTGCGGCGCACTCCGTAGGCCTCGATGCACTGCCGGGCCGCATCGAGGATGGCGTCCTCTCTTTTACGCATTGACGTCATGTGTAACACTGTACTGCATGACTCGTCCCCACCACCGCGTCGGTGAGATGGCCTGGAACGCCTGGGGCGACCCCGGGCAGGCCCGCACGCTGAACGACTCCGTACGCCAGTTGATCGGTCAGGCCCTGGGCGTCTCGGCCACCGCGCCCGCCCCGGTCGCCGAGAGCGATCTGACCCTCCCGCCCAGCGCGCTGCCCGAACCGGTGCTCGCCGCCCTGACCGCCGTCGTCGGCGCCGACCAGGTGCTCACCGACCCGGCGTCCCGCATCCGGCACACCGGCGGCAAGAGCACCCCCGACCTGCTGCGCCGCCGGGCGGGCGACGTCTCCACCGCCCCCGACGCCGTGGTGTGCCCGGGCACCCACCAGGAGGTCGAGGAACTGCTCGCCGCCTGCGCCTGGCACCGGATCGCCGTCGTTCCCTTCGGCGGCGGCACCAGCGTGGTCGGCGGAGTGGAGCCGCTGCGCGGCACGTTCGACGCCGTGGTCAGCGTGGACCTCCGGCGGCTGGACCGGCTCGTCCGGCTCGACGAGGAGTCGGGCACCGCCACCCTGGAAGCGGGGCTGCGCACCCCCGAGGCCGAGGAACTCCTCGGCGCCCACGGCCTCACCCTCGGCCACTTCCCGCAGAGCTTCGAGTACGCCACCATCGGCGGCTACGCCGCCACCCGCTCCTCCGGCCAGGCCTCCGCCGGCTACGGCCGCTTCGACGACATGGTCGTCGGCCTCCGCGTGGCCACCCCCAAGGGCACCCTCGACCTCGGCCGCGCCCCGGCCTCCGCCGCCGGACCGGACCTCCGGCAGCTCTTCCTCGGCTCCGAGGGCGTGCTCGGCGTCATCACCGAAGTCACCGTCCGCGTCCGGAAGCTCCCGGCGGAACGTGCTGACGAGGCCTGGTCCTTCCCCGACTTCGCCACCGGCGTCGCCGCCGTACGGCAGCTCGCCCAGACCGGCGCGCTGCCCACCGCGATGCGCATCTCGGACGAGACCGAGACCTTCGTCAACGCCGCCGTCGCCGGCGCCGAGGCGCCCCCCGGCTGCCTCGCGGTCGTCAGCTACGAGGGCACCGCCGAGCAGGTCGCCGAGCGCCGCGCCGTGGTGGGCGGCCTGCTGCGGGAGCGCGGCGCCACCGCCCTGGACTCCGAGACCGCCACCGCCTGGCGCCGGTCCCGCTTCTCCGGCCCCTACATGCGGGACGCCCTGCTGGACATCGGCATCCTCACCGAGACCCTGGAGACCGCCGCGTCCTGGTCCCGGCTCGCCAAGCTCCGGGAGCAGGTGACCCGGGCCCTCACCGAAAGCCTCGGCCACGACGGGCCGGACCCGGTGGTCTTCTGCCACCTCTCCCACGCCTACCCGTCCGGCGCGAGCCTGTACTTCAGCGTCGCCGCGGCCGCCGGGGAGGCTCCGGAGGCCCGGTGGCGCGCCGCCAAGCAGGCCGCCGGCGACGTCATCGCCGCCAACGGCGCCACGATCAGCCACCACCACGCGGTCGGCAGCGACCACCGCCCGTGGATGGAGGACGAGATCGGGCAGCTCGGCGTCGAGGTGCTGGCGGCGGTCAAGAGCGCGGTCGACCCCGTCGGCGTGCTCAACCCGGGCAAGCTCATCCCCACGGTGTCATGACCGGCCCACGCGCCGCCGTCCTGTTCAACCCGGCCGCCGGGCGGGGCACCGCCCGGCGCGTCGCCGAACAGACCGTACGGCTCCTCGGCACCGCCGGCTGGCAGGCCGGGACCGTCACCGGCCGGGACACCGTCGAGACCCGGGCCCGGGCGGCGGAGTCCGTGGCGTCCGGTGCCGAGGTGCTGGCCGTGGTCGGCGGCGACGGCATGGTCAGCATCGGCCTCCAGGCGGTCGCCGGCACCGGCACCGCCCTGGCGGTCGTCCCGGCCGGCACCGGCAACGACTTCGCGCGCACCCTCGGCGTCCCGCGCGACGACCCGGCGGCAGCGGCGCGTCTCATCACCCACGGCGTCCGCCGGAGCGTCGACCTCGGCCGCTGCGGCGACCGGTGGTTCGGCACGGTGCTGACCTCCGGCTTCGACTCCCTGGTCACCCACCGGGCCAACAGCATGACCTGGCCGCGCGGCCGGGCCCGCTACAACCTGGCGATCGTCGCCGAACTGGCCCGGCTGCGCCCGCTGCCGTTCACCCTCCGCGTCGACGGCCGCGAGGTGCAGACCGACGCGACCCTGGTCGCCGTCGGCAACGGCCCGTCCTACGGCGGCGGCATGCTGATGTGCCCCGGCGCGTCCCTGTCCGACGGCCGTCTGACGGTGACCGTGGTCGAGGCGGTCGGCCGCAGCCGACTCGTCCGGGTCTTCCCCCGTGTGTACAAGGGCACGCACACCAGCCACCCCCGGGTCCGGACCTACACCGGCCGGACCGTGGAGATCGACTCCCCCGGGGTCCTCGGCTACGCCGACGGCGAGCTCGTCGGCGACCTGCCGCTCCGGGCGGAGTGCGTGCCGGGGGCGGTGGAGGTCATGGGGCCGAGGGTGCGGTGATCGTGCGGGGGTGACGGGTGCCGCGTGTGATCACGAGCCCCGGGGGCCGGGCGCGTCAGGGGTGGCCGGGCCCCCGGTAGAACGTTCCTCGCGCTCAGGAGTGGGGCAGCTCGTGGGGCGACAGCAGGTGTGATGGCCGCCCGGAACCAGGACGTCCGTCGGCCTCCTGCCGTACCGTCGTGGGCATGAGTGCAGACCAGGCGACG
The DNA here is from genome assembly GCF_057709105.1 of Streptomyces sp. bgisy100. Classification (NCBI taxonomy): domain Bacteria; kingdom Bacillati; phylum Actinomycetota; class Actinomycetes; order Kitasatosporales; family Streptomycetaceae; genus Streptomyces; species Streptomyces sp. bgisy100. The sequence continues at coordinate 241,269 of NZ_JBYITE010000003.1, read as the reverse complement.
GTACGGATCGACAGCTGGATCTGGTCGGTCCGGCTGACCAAGACCCGGTCGCTGGCGGCCTCGGCGTGCCGGGCCGGTCATGTGCGGATCAACGGTGAGCGGGTCAAGCCGGCCCACCCGGTGCGCAACGGCGACCAGGTGCGGCTGCGCATCGCCGGACGCGAGCGCATCGTCGTCGTCTCCCGCCTGGTGAACAAGCGGGTCGGCCCTCCCGTCGCGGTGGAATGCTATGTGGATCACAGCCCGCCGCCGCCGGCCGACACCGGCGTCGGCCCGACCGGCGACCGCCGCCGCGACGCCGGCCGCCTGACCAACCGCGAACGCCGCGAACTGGACCGGCTGCGGGGGCGCTCGTCACGGTAGGGCGGAACGCCGGGGCGTGTTCCCATGCCACCACGCTCGCTTCAACTCCCCGGGCCGACCGACATTTCCCGACACCGCGGGGGTGGGGCGCTGCGGACGCTCCGGCCCGTGCACACCGCAGGGCCGCCGCTGCGGGCTTTTCCCGTGGCGGCGGCTCCCGTGGCGGCGGCCCCGTTCCGGCTCAGCTCAGCCGGGTCGTGGCGTACGCCTCGATGGCGTCCCTCTGGTAGGCGGCCAAGCCCGGCGCGATCGACTCGTAGGCCGCGCGCCACGGCTCGTTGTCCACGCAGGCACGCCCCAGCGCGCGGTACTCCTCGGCGGATACGGCGCGGAGCTCGGTGAGCGCCCGGTACTGGGCGTCGACCTCGGCCTGCACGGGTTCGGCGTCGGCCGGGGTGCCTGCCGCCATCAGCTCGGCCAGCCGGATCATCTGGGCCGTGCGCTCGCGCTGTCCGGCCTCGATCCGGGCGTCGCTCATCGTCGCGGTGTGCCGGTCGATCGCCTCGGCCTGCTCCGGGAAGTCCTGCAGGGTCTCCTGGTACTGGGCGGGCTGGATCCCCTCGAAGAGGTTCTCCGGTCGGTTGATGGTCATGGGTCTGCCGTCCCTCCTGGAATGCTCCAGTTCGGTGATCGTGCGGGCGACGGTGCCGGCCAGGGCGTCGAGCCGATCGCGCTCGGCAAGCAGGCGACCGTGGTGGCCCCGCAGGGCCTCCACCTCGTCGACCTGCGAGGCCAGAACCTTGCCGATCTCGGGCAGCCCCAGGCCCAGCGCCCGCAATACGAGGATCTGCTGCAACCGCAGCAACTCGCCTTCCTCGTAGTAGCGGTGGCCGTTGGTACCGATCCAGGCGGGCGGCAGCAGACCGATCTCGTCGTAGTGCCGCAGTGTCCGAGCCGTCACGCCCGACATCCGGGCGACCTCCGCAGTCGGCCAGGCCATTGCCGCCTCCCTCACGAGTGCTTCACCGGGCCGGTCTTTCCGGCCCTGGTCAGGACGGTAGGAGCTTCCGCTGCGGCAGCTTCAAGCCCCGGCGCCCAGGACTTCAGCGCATTGCCGTCGCTGCGTCCGTACCGATGTCGTCCCGACGTCGTCGCACGGCTTCTGACGAACGATCCACTCCCCAAAGTGGCGGTGCCCCGGAACGGAGTTGCCGTGCGCTGCGCGAATGTGTTGGGGCGAGTCATTTTCTGTTCAGTCTGCAACCGTCCCGCTTTTGTTTCCGTCTATATCTGCAACCCCTTCCGTTCACCGGGCCCACAGCTCAGGGGGACGGATCCGAGGGGCGATCGACGTGTTACTCGTTGGAGGATTTGTGCGCAACCGAACCAGGAGCATGGTGGCAGGCGCTCTGGGCGCTGCCTTAGCAGCGGCCGCGGCCGGCGGCGCCATGGCAGCGCCGACGGACGGCAACGGGCGGGGCCAGGACCAGCCCTCCACGCGTGCCGCCGAGCGGAGCAAGAGCACCCAGGGCGACCTCGACGGCGACGGCCACGCCGACCTCGGCGTGGGAGCGCCCGAGGGTACCGTCTCCGGGAAGTCCAAGGCGGGCTACGTGGGCGTGACCTACGGCGCCAAGGGGGGCGTCGACACCAGGCGGCACAGCACGCTGACGCAGGCCAGCGAGGGTGTGCCCGGTACCCCGGAGGCCAAGGACGGCTTCGGCTCGACCGTGGTACGTGGCGACGTGGACGGGGACGGTTACGCCGACCTGATCGTCGCCGCCAACAACGAGGCCATCGGCAGCACTACGCAGGCCGGTTCCGTCACGATCGTCTTCGGCTCCAAGAGCGGCCTGTCCGGCGACGCCATCGCCTTCCACGCGCCAAGGGCCGCCGCCAACGCGCACTTCGGCGACGAGATGGCCGTGGGCGACCACAACAAGGACGGCCTCAGCGACATCGCCATCTCCGACGGCGCGAAGGTACAGCTCGTCAAGGGCGCGAAGAACCTGCGGCAGACCGCGACCCCGAAGATGACCGGCATCACCCCGCCCGGCGGCGGCGTCAGCGTCGAACACCTGGCATCCGGCGACATCAACGGGGACGGCTACACCGATCTCGTCACCGTCGCCTCCGAGGACTCACCCTCCGACGAGGGCACGCTCGGCGTTCTGCCCGGCTCATCCGGGGGCCTGAAGGGCACGCGGCTGGGCAAGGACGTCCCACTGCCGTTCGCGCAGTACCGCCCTGTGGTCGGCGACATCAACGGCGACGGGAAGGACGATGTCGTCACGGACACCGGCTTCTCGGACGGTCCGCAAGATCAGAAGCTGCGCACCTACCCCGGCACCGCCGACGGGCTCGACACCGACAAGCCGGTGGACTGGAAGGGCGAGGCGCAGGAGGGCGAGGCCATCCGGCTCGCCGACTTCGACGGCGACGGCCACGACGACCTGGTGGTCGGCAACACCGGCGCCGAGGCGCCCGGGGGCTACAACGACGCCGGTGCCATCAACGTGCTCAAGGGCACCGAGAACTGGCTGACCGACGAGGGGGCGCAGACCTTCTCGCTCGACACCGAGGGCGTCCCCGGCTCCATGGAGGGCAACGACAAGTTCGGTACGTCCGTCTCGCCGGCCGATTACAACGGTGACGGCAAGGCGGACCTGGCCGTGGGCATCCCGAACCGCACCGAGGGCGCCGGCGCGGCGGCCCTGCTGTACGCGGGCACCGACGGGCTGAGCGCCAAGGGCTCGTCACTCATCAACCCGGGTGACCTGGGTTCCCCGGCGACGAAGGGCCGCTTCGGCACGGAGCTGACGAACCCGGCGAACTAGGGCCGCACGCTGGGGCCTGTTCGGCAGATCACGCGCCTGTCGGCTGGCGGGCTCTTTGTTGCCGGCTTGGGGCGGGGCGATCGCGACTTCAAGTTGGCGGAGGCCCAGTCCGATGCATCTGCCGAACAGGCCCACGGTGGGGACACTCGGTACCCATGAGTCGTCGTCGCCCGGCACACGCGAGTCCGCCCCCTCCGATGGGCCGGGGGCGGACCCGCGTGTGCCGTTCCCGTACTTCTACAGACCGTGGCCGAACCGGCCCTCGCGCACCGCCGCCACGAGGCCGGCCACCTGCTCGCGGCTCAGCAACAAGGCGGGGCCAAAGGGGTCCTTGCTGTCGCGGACGGCGACTGTGTCGTGATCGACGATGCCGAACTCGACGCACTGCGCTCCGGTATCGGACCGTGATGACTTCCACCACGCAACGGCAAGCGTCGACGCGTTCTCCATGTGGCTCATGCTTGATCCCTTATCTCTGTGATGCGTTCGGTGGATGCCTCCACCGGCAGTGCGGCGGCGCGCAACCGCTCGAAAGCCGCCCGGTAGATGCCCACCTGCTCCGGATTCTCGACGTACAAGGTCGAGGTCAAGCTTTCCGTGTGGGCGACATCGAGGTCAGCGTGTCCCTCGAAGCCGAGGACCGAGTAGGACCCGATCTGCCCCACATGGGGAGGAGTCCGTGTCGGCAGAACTTGGATGTTGACGTTGGGCCGACGGCTGAGCGAGAGCAACCGCGACAGCTGTTCGCGCATGACTCCCTCACCCACGCTCTTCGCGTGAAGTGCACCCTCAGCGATGATCGCCCAGAGGTCGATCGGCTGTTCGCGTGTGAGTACTGCCTGTCGGGCCAGGCGGACCTCCACGAGCGCGTCAACCTGAGCTTCGACAGCGGCTGACATGGCAGTGGCTGTGATGATCTCTCGCGCGTACTCAGCTGTGTGAAGCAGCCCCGGAATTGCGCCCATCTGCCACGTGCATACAGAAGTCGCTTCGGCCTCGAGGCTGATCAGATCTTCATAGACCGGCGAGAGAACGCCGCGATACGACTGCCACCAGCCACGTTGCCCACCCTCACGGGTGAGCGCGAGCAGGGCCGTCCGCAACTCGTCGTCGGTGACCTCGTACAGGTCGAGCAGATGGCCGATGTCGTCGGGCTTGGCCGCGCTCCGGGCGGTTTCCAGGCGCGACAGCTTGGCGATGGTGAGGGGACGTTCGGTGGAAGCGGACTTCTCCGCCACGTCCTCCAGTGTCAGTCCGCGCCCGTCGCGTAAGGCGCGGAGCTTGGTGCCGAGTCTGCGCCGACGCACGGTCGGTGCGCTCACGTTGCCCTCCGCTCTCGAATCCTGACGGACAGTCTGCCGTGTGCGCTCGGCCGGTGTCATCTGCGACGGCGCACGCCCATGGCACCTCTCGCATCGGCCCGTAAATTCTCACTCTTTCGTGAGATTTGCTGCGATGCATGCAGATGCCGGAGCACGCTGTGACGCGAAGATGTAGCTCGTGCCGTTCCGGTGTGGTGACCCCTGCGTCGGTGCAGCACTTCCCATGAGGGGATCTGCGTGATGACCATGCAGCAAGGTCCGGACAGGGCAGCCGGCTGCTCACCCGCATCGGATCCGTCGCCGCAGGCTGTCTTTCCGAGCGAACCCGGGACGGTCGGGCAGGCGCGCAGCTATGCCCGTGAGGTCATGGAGCGCGACCTGCCCGGCGTCGACCCGGAGTTCGTCCGGGATGTGCAGCTCGTGGTCTCCGAACTGGTGACCAACGCCGGTGCGCCATGAGGCGCTCTGTTGTATCCCCGGTTGAACCGGGAGGAATTGAAGGGAGGTTCCTGGGCCTGATGACTTACCTGGACTCGAAAGAGGAAGGGGACCGTAGCATGTCAGGAAATCAGCGATCGTGTCCAAGCGTAGGAGCGATGCACTGAGGGGCCCGCGTGATATGGCGAAAGCTGAACTGCCTGAACCTCAATCTCCAGAGGATGAAATGTGTCGCATCCGCCGGAAACTACGCCTGACACCGGCGCCGCGCCCTGCGGTGGAGTAATTGCGTGTCCATCGCACCCTTCGGGTAGCGGAACGATTCCCAATGAGGGAATTCAAGGAGATGAGTGGGGCGCCTACGTCGCGCTAGATACGTACAACAGAGACGAACATGGGATCACCTAAAGGGCGCGAGCCCCAAGGTGACGGAGGCCCCGTAGTAGTCGCAGAAGTAGCGACCTGCCAAGGAGGACGGGAAAGCCGTCTACAGGGCGAAGGGGGCCAGGTGATCGGACATCGCAAGGCTGGGAGGTATGCGTAATGCAGAACGCCGAAACGGTACTTGATGTCCTGCGTGAACGCGGCAGGCGCAACCTGCCGTGTGATGAGCTGTATCGACAGCTGTTCAATCCGAATCTGTATCTGCTGGCCTACGGGCGCATCTATGCCAACCAGGGCGCGATGACTCCCGGGGCCTGCGGGGAGACCGCAGACGGCATGTCCGAAGCGAAGATTGGGCGCATCATCGAGGCCATGCGCCACGAGCGCTACCGCTTCGGCCCCGTGCGACGGGTTCACATTCCGAAATCCAACGGGAAGACGCGTCCGCTCGGATTGCCGTCCTGGTCGGACAAACTCGTCGGTGAGGTGATCCGCCTCCTTTTGGAGGCGTATCACGAACCACGGTTCTCCGGCCGTTCTCACGGTTTCCGTCCCGCCCGGGGCTGTCACACGGCATTGTCCGAAGTGGCACACAACTGGACCGGGACGACCTGGTTCATCGAGGGAGACATCTCCGACTGCTTCGGATCCATCGACCATGAGCTCGTGGTCGAAATCCTGTCGGAGAAGATCCACGACAACAGGTTCCTACGCCTCATCCAACAGATGCTCAAGGCCGGATACCTGGAGGACTGGAGATGGCACGCCACCCTGTCGGGGACCCCGCAGGGAGGAGTTATCTCCCCTCTACTGTCCAACATTTACATGGACCGACTGGACAGCTTCATCGAGACAGTTCTCATCCCGGAATACACCCGAGGGGCAACCCGGAGAAAGAATCCGGCGTATAAGGAGCTGGAGAACAAGATCTGGGCCGCCCGGCAGCGACTCGCAAAACGAAAGGAGCTCACCGAGTCCGCTCAAGTTCGCCAATGGCGCAAGGAGTTGCGTCGCCTCCCTGCTGGCGATACTCATGATCCCGGCTACCGGCGACTGCGCTACATCCGCTACGCGGACGATCACCTCCTCGGGTTCATCGGACCCAAGGCCGAAGCCGAGGCGATCAAAGAGCGCCTGACCTCGTTCTTGCGTGATGACCTCAAGCTGGAACTGAACCAGGACAAGACCCTGATCACCCACGGCCGCACACAGGCGGCACGGTTCCTCGGCTATGAGATCACCGTCCAGCACGCCAACGCGAAGGTCTCCCGGGGCGGCCGTGTGAACCGCGGTCTGCGTTCCATCAACGGGAAGATCTCACTGCGCGTGCCCAAGGATGTGATCAAAGCCAAATGTGCTCCCTTCCTCAAGCGCGGCAAACCCGCGCACCTGGACCCCCTGACTGGATGCACACCCTTCGACATCATCAGTCTCTACGGGGCCCAGTACCGGGGCATCGTTCAGTATTACCTGCTGGCCGGCGACGTCTGGAAACTCGACCGGCTCAAGGGGGTCATGCTGACCTCCATGCTCAAAACCCTGGCCGCCAAGCACCGGTCGAGGGTGACCACGATGGCCAATCGCTACAAGAGGACCGTCAAGACACCCCAAGGACCACGCAGGTGCTTCGAAGCCAGGGTCGAACGCGAGGGCAGGAAACCACTGACCGCACGGTTCGGTGGCATTCCCCTCACCCGGAAACGGACGGCCGTCCTCGACGACCTTCCGTCCACCATGTTCACCCCACGCAGCCGACCGCGCGGCAGCCAACTCATTGACCGGCTCCAGCGCGGATGGTGCGAACTCTGCGGCAGACGAACCGAGGTACAAGTGCACCAAGTTCGCTCTCTCAAGGAGCTTCGCAGCCCGGGAGAACAGCCCGCATGGGCGCAACTGATGCTCAAGAAGCGGCGCAGAACACTTGTGGTCTGTCCGCCTTGCCACGGAGGCATCCATGCATGACCTGGGTGAGAAACACGCCGTAGTCACCGGAGAGCCCGCTGCATCGAAAGGGTGCACGGCGGGTTCGGGCCGGGGGCCACTGGAAAAGGACCCGCACAGCGGAAACCTCGCCAGTGGCCTACCGGTACTTCGCTACGGCACCGAGCCCGGTGACTTCGTCGCCCTGGCGGTCGTGGTCGGCGCGGGCCGCCTGCGTATCGAGGTGCACGACCCGGTGCGGAAGCACCCTCGTTTACGGCCGGAGTCCGACGAGCGGCAGCGCGGACGGGGTCTGCTCATCGTGGACCGGCTCGCGAAATGGGGCGTCGATGAGCGCCCCTTCGGCAAAGTGGTGTGGGCGGACATGAGCTGGTGAGCGGGGTTCGGTCGCTCTGCCTGTGCTGTGCCGGACCGTGAGGACCTTGCGGATCAGGTGGACCAACCGGCCTCACCAACTGGTACAGCCAGATCCCCGCACGCCGTTCGTCCGGCCTCGCCGAGCAGCTCCCCACACCACAGCAGAATCCGTTGCCCGCTGTCGAGCTCCGTGAGATCATCAAGGTTCAACGGTCCGTCTCCTTTCATTTGCGCTTCACAACGCAGATGAAAGAGTGCGGGCCGTTGCCGTGTCCACGGTTTTGGGTGATCTGCCAAGATCTGCGAATGACAGGTAGCGTTTGATGTGCACGACAGGGCCGACAGAAGCCCGCATCGAGGATGCAGACAACATCTTGGTTGCGCCTTCGACGTTGCAAGACCAGGGCTTGATCAGGGACTTCTTCGGGTCCGCCATCACGCCGGAGGATCTTGCTTCTGGTTCGCCCGACCTCGCGCAGAAGACCGTCTACCTGTGTGGCGACATATCCGGGATCAGTGACCGCCAACTGCAGGCGGCGGCCCGGGTGTTCGTTGTCCGGGAGCTGTCACACGGTTACCACGAGGGCGTCGGCCAACCGTGGACCCTCGTGGACCTCGGTCGAGTCCCTCTCCGCATGCATGGTGTTGGCGTTTACTACCGCCGCTTCTTCGGACTCGACGGCGATCACTTCGGACGGATACGTGCGGAGCACGCGTTCCAGTCCCTGACGGAGTCCACCAAGCCTGGAACAGCCCATCGCAGCGGAATCTATCTGACGCCCGTCACGCGAAACGGTGACGAACTGCATTTCCGCCTGCTCCGGTGCTCCACGAATCTCTCGGGGCCGACCGAGGGCTTTCGCCCGACCGACACCCGCATCGTCGAGGCTCTGAACCGTGAGGCCGCCGCTGTCTTCCGGAACCAGGCACCACTCAATCACGTCCTCGCTCAGATCTATCACAACACCCGTGCCACGACCGAGCGCAAGCAGTCCAAGGCCAAGATCTCGGCCCATGCCGACAAGACCAAGGACATGCCCGTCAATGGCATCATGGCCTTCTGCACCTTCTATGACGGGCTCGACAGGCTGCAGCCCCTGGCCGAAGACGCCTTCGACTACGGTGCGAAGGGTGCCAGCGGGCTGACCAAACTCCACTTTCGCCTCAAGGACCGGGCCGAAAGGCGCGACGGAGTCGCGCTTCCGCCGCAGTTCACCCTGACCCTGCACCCCGGCTCCGTGTTCTTCATGCCGCTGTCCACCAACCGCCTGTATACGCACGAAATCCGCCCCTCGGCGTTGGACGCCGAGTTGCTCCCGACCCGCCTGGGGTATGTGGTGCGCTGTTCGAGCGCCGAAGCCGTTCACAAGAACGGCCACACGTTCCTCAAACTGGCCGAAGGTTTGATGAAGCTGGGGCCACCCACACCGGCCGGGATGAACGAGTTGCGCAGACTGTACGCAGAGGAGAACAGGACATCGTCCTTCATTGATTACGGGGACGAGCTTCTCTTCAGCATGAACACGGGAGACTACGTTGCGCCCCGAGCATAGGATCTCGGATGAGATCATCTCGTGCACTGTGCCGACCGAGGGGAATCTCTTTGCGGAGCTGTCCGCATCGGCTCGTCTGGAGGATGTAGGAAAAGGCCGGCGAGGCGCAGTGATTACCAAGGTCGATGAGGCGGGTGGCGTGCCTCTCGTACGCACCACCACTCGATACGGCAGCCCGACGCAGCGTTTCCGGGCAGTGCACGAACGGCTGGCGCAGCAGATTCAAGAACGTGCGGCGCCTGCGGTCGGCTTCAACAACGCTCTCATCGAGAACTACACGAACGCCTACAAAACCATGGGCAGCCATTCCGACCAAGCCCTCGACCTGGCCGGCGAGTCGCTCATCGCCGTCTTCTCCTGCTACCGAGATCCCGAAGCGGGCCCGTCGAGGAAGCTGATCTTCGAATCAAAGAGGTCCGGTGGCGAGAGGTTCGAGATCCCCCTCGCCCACAACAGTGTCGTCGCGTTCTCTGTCGACGCGAATCGGCGACTGAGGCACAAGATCGTACTGGACACACCCGTCCCTTCGGTGGACAACCCATGGCTGGGTGTCACCTTTCGAACGTCAAAGACCTTCGTTCGGTTTCACGACGGACATGCATGCCTCCCGCACGGTGCGCGCCTCACGTTGGCCGACGATGAGCAGAAGGGAGAGTTCTACCGAATGCGACGCCGTGAGAACAACGAAACGGACTTCACGTACCCTCTGCTGGCCTACACCGTCAGCGAGAGCGATCTGATGCCGCCCGCCTGACCCGGATACGGGCCACGCGCCGTCATGCGGAGAACGCTCAGTCGATGCAGAACTCGTTGCCCTCGATGTCCAGCATCGGGATGCACGAATCCTCGCCGTCGTACAGCGTCTGCACGTGGACCGCGCCGAGCGGGACCAGTCGTGCGCATTCGGCCTCCAGCGCGGCGAGGCGCTCCTTCCCCACGAGTCCGGTGCCGACCCGCACATCGAGATGCACCCGGTTCTTGGCGGTCTTCCCTTCGGGGACGCGCTGGAAGTACAGGCGCGGGCCCACACCTGAGGGGTCCATGCAGGCGAACCATGAATCCTGCTGCTCAGGTGGCTGCGAGTCCTTGAAGTCGTCCCACGTGGCGAACCCCTCCGGCGGCGGCGGTACGACGTACCCCAACACCTCGCACCAGAAGCGAGCGAGGCGCTCGGGTTCCGCGCAGTCGAAGGTGACTTGGACCTTCTTGATCGCTGACATCGGCGCAACGTATCAGGGGGACTCCGCCTCCCGCCGGTGGTTTTCCAGGGCCCCCGTCCCGACCGTCCGCCCTCATGCCCGAGGCCGGTTCCGGGGGTGCCCCTCACCTCCTCGGTATCCGCCCCTTGCTCTCCATCGCCGCCCGCACCCGTTCCTCCGCCAGGCTGCGGCCCGCGCCGTGCGGGGTGATGCCGCGGCGGTGGGCCTCCTCCAGGACCGTGGTGGCGTTGGCGCGCAGGCGGGTGGAGACCGCGTCGAAGATGTTCCCGGCGTCCGGGCGGAAGCCGGAGTAGCGGGCGTCCATCGCGAAGGCCGCCGCGACGACGCCGCCCGCGTTGGCGACGATGTCGGGCACCACGGCCACGCCGCGCTCGGCGAGCACCGACTGCGCCGAGGGGGAGGTCGGCAGGTTGGCGCCCTCCACGACGAGCTTGGCCTTGACCCGGTGGGCGGTGTCCTCGTCGATGACGTCCTGGAGCGCGGCCGGTACGAGGATGTCGCAGTCGACCGTCAGTTCGCCGCCGGGCGGCAGCGCGGTGCCGCGGGGGTGACGGGTCACGAACGCGTCGCCGTGTTCCGCGCGGGCGCGGAGCAGTTCGGGGACGTCGAGGCCGGTGGGGTCGTGCAGGGTTCCGTCGGCGGTGGAGACGGCGACGACCGTGGCGCCCAGGTCGGCGAACCGCTGCGCCGCCGCGCCGCCCACCGCGCCGAAGCCCTGGATGGACACGCGGGAGCCGGACAGCGCCAGCCCGAGTGTCCCGGCGGCGGCGTCGGTGGCCTCGGCGACCCCGTAGCCGGTGACGCCGAGCTTGTCGTACGCGACCCCGCCGAGGTGTCCGGGCGTGCCGACGGCCGCGCCGCGGTCGCCGAGCTCGTCCTGGATGATCGCGGCGTCGTCCTCGGTCAGGCCCATGTCCAGGCCCATCACGTACTCGCGGGGCACCTCGTTGGACAGGGCGCGGGCGAAAGCCCGCAGGATCGCCTCCTTGTCGGGCGACGCCGGGTCGGCGACGATCCCGGCCTTGGCGCCGCCGTAGAAGAGGTCGACACCGGCCCACTTCCACGTCATCACCCGGGCCAGCCGGGCGACTTGGGTGACGGTCACGGCCGGGCTCATCCGGGTGCCGCCCTTGCCGATGCCGCGGGCGGTGTTGTCGATGACCAGCACGCCCTTCATGCCGGTGCGGCGGTGGGAGACGACGACGATCTTCTCGGGGCCCCAGTCGTCGACGAGGGAGAGCGAGTCGGTCACGGTGGCGGTTCCTTCTTCCTCAGGGGGACACGGGAGGGGATGCGGGCGCATGACGTCGGAGGTGCGGTGGCGGGGTCGGCGGACCTACGGGGTGCGGGCCGCGGGAGCACGGGCCGGTCCCGCCTCTCCCGGCGACTCCGCCGCCCCCGCCGGCAGGCCCGCGGCGATCAGTTCGGCGAGGTGGGTGCCGGTCCGGTCGCTGCGCTGCCCGATCTGGGTGCGGCAGCTGAAGCCGTCGGCCAGCACCACGGTTCCGGCCGGGGCGGAGCGCACCGCGGGCAGCAGGACCTGTTCGCCCGCGGCCACGGACACCTCGTAGTGGCCGCGTTCGAAGCCGAAGTTGCCCGCCAGCCCACAACAGCCGGACGGCAGCACGGTGTTGTCGACGCCCATGCGGTGCAGCAGGGCGCCGTCCGCGTCGAAGCCGGCGGTGGCGTGCTGGTGGCAGTGCGTCTGGCTGATCGAGCGGGCGGCCACCTGCGGGGGCTGCCAGTCGGGGGCGTCCTGCGTGAGCAGTTCGGCGAGGGTGACGGTGGCGCCGGCCACGGCGCGGGCCGTGGGATCGTCGTCCAGCAGCTCCGGCAGGTCGGTGCGGAGAGCGGCGGTGCAGCTGGGTTCCAGGCCGACGACCGGCGCACCGGCCTCGACGGCGGGGCCGAGCGCCCGGATCGTGCGCCGTCCGATCCGCCGGGCCACCCCCAGTTGGCCGGTGGTGATCCAGGTCAGCCCGCAGCACTGGGTGCCGTCCGGGACCTGCACCCGGTATCCGGCGTGTTCCAGGACCCGTACGCCCGCGCGCAGCACCTCGGGGCTGAAGTGGTTGTTGAAGGAGTCGGTCCAGAGCACCACCGGCCCCCGTTCCCCGCTGCCCTCGGGGGTGCGGCGGCGGAACCAGGCCAGGAACGTCTCGTCGGCGAAGCGCGGCACGTCGCGTTCGGCGGCGATCCCGCCGAGCCGTTTGAGGAGCGGGGCCAGTCGGGATCCGGTGACGGCGTTGACCAGGCGCGGGGCGCGGGCGGCGGCCCGGGACAGCAGCGGCAGCCAGCCCATCGAGTAGTGCGAGGCGGGGCGGAGCCGGCGCCGGTAGTGGTGGTGCAGGAACTCCGACTTGTAGGTGGCCACGTCCACGCCCACCGGGCAGTCGCTGCTGCACCCCTTGCAGGACAGGCACAGGTCCAGGGCGTCCCGGACCTCGGTGGACCGCCAGCCGTCGGTGATGACCTCGCCCTGCGTCATCTCGTACAGCAGCCGGGCGCGGCCCCGGGTGGAGTCCTTCTCGTCGCGGGTCACCCGGTAGCTGGGGCACATGACGTCGCCCCGCTGCTCGGTGGTGCGGCACCTGCCGACGCCGACGCAGCGGCGGGTGGCCTTGGCGAAGTCACCGCCGTCGCCGTGAAAGGGGAAGACGGTGGCCAGCGGCAGGGGCGTGCGGTGCGGATCGACCCGCAGATTGCCGTCGAGGGGCAGCGGCCGCACGATCATGCCGGGGTTGAGGCCGTTGTCCGGGTCCCAGGCGTCTTTGAACTGCCTGAACAAGGCCATCACGGCAGGCGGGTACATCAGGGGGAGCAGTTCGGAGCGGGCCTGGCCGTCGCCGTGTTCCCCGGACAGCGATCCGCCGTGCTCGGCGACGAGTTCCGCGGCCTCGGTGAGGAACGCCCGGAAGACGGCCGTGCCCTGTTCGGTGGTGAAGTCGAAGTCGATCCGAACATGCAGACAGCCCTCGCCGAAGTGCCCGTACACCGCCCCCTGGAGGCCGTGCCGGTCCAGCAGTCCGGTGAAGCCGCGCAGGTATGAGCCCAGCCGCTCGGGCGGCACCGCGGCGTCCTCCCAGCCGGGCCAGGCCTCGGAGCCGTCGGGCAGCCGGGTGGCCAGCCCGGCGCCGTCCTCCCGGATGCGCCACAGCTGCCGGGCCCGCGCCGGATCGGTGACGGTCTCGGCGCCGGTGAAGCCGTCGGCCTTCTCCGCCGTGCGGGTCAGCGCGTCCGCCGCGGCCGGAAGGTCTCCGGCGTCGCCTCCGAGCTCGGCGAACAGCCAGGCCCGGGCCTCGGGCAGGGTGTCGATGGCCTGCCGGGTGGCGGGCCGGGTGACGATGTCCGTCAGCGCGTGGTCCAGGCCCTCCAGCGCGAGCAGCGGATGCCCGAGCAGGTCCGGTACGGCGTCGGCGGCGGCGCAGGAGTCGGCGAAGCCGAGTACGACCAGGGCGCGGGCCGGGGGCGGGGTGACCAGGCGGACCGTCGCGGAGAGGATCACCGCGCAGGTGCCCTCGCTGCCCACCAGGGCCCTGGCGAGGTTGAACCGCCGCTCGGGAAGGAGATGTTCCAGCCCGTAGCCGGAGACCTGCCGGGGGAACCGGCCCAGCCCGGTGCGCAGCACCTCCAGGTTGCCCTGGGCGAGCCGGTCCAGGGCGCCGATGAGCCGGCCGCGCTCGTCGTCCGCGGCGACCGCCGCGTCGATCCGGGCCCGGGTCATCTCGCCCACGGTGAGCACCGTGCCCCGGTAGGTGAGGACTTCGAGTTCGACGACGTTGTCCACGGTGCGGCCCCAGGCGACCGAGTGGGAGCCGCAGGCGTTGTTGCCGATCATGCCGCCGAGCGTGCAGCGGCTGTGCGTGGACGGGTCGGGGCCGAACAGCAGGCCGTGCCCGGCCACCGCCGCCTGGAGGTCGTCCAGCACCACCCCGGGCTGCACGGTCGCGGTCCGCGCCGCGGGGTCGACGCCGAGCACCCGGTGATAGTGGCGGGAGAGGTCGAGGACGACACCGGGGCCCACCGCCTGGCCCGAGGTGCTGGTGCCCGCGCCCCGGGAGGTGACCGGCACCCCCAGCCGCCGGCAGACCGCGACCGCGTTGATCACCTGCTCGCGGCTCCGGGGGAAGACCACGGCCAGCGGCACCTGCCGGTAGTTGGACGCGTCGGCGGAGTACTGGGCGCGGCGGCCGGCGTCCGCGGCCACCTCACCGCAGTCCGCCAGGGCCAGGGCCTCCGCCACCGCGGCCGGGTCGGACATCCGGCCGCTGTGCTCGGCAGTCGTCGCCACGTGTCTCGCTCCTTCTGCTCACGGATCACCGCTGTGACCAGGACCTGTCCACCATGAAGCCCGGCTTCCGGGCCTCACAAGGGCCAGCAGCCCGACAGAATCCGAGGTTCAGGGCAAGCAATGCTTGGTCTCGCTCATGCCCGGAGGTACGGTGCTGCGGACACCCCGCAACGACGGCCGGAAGCGCGTCACCACCGCCGGCCGCCCCCGTCACCGCCAGCGCCCCGTCACCACCGTCGGCCGGTCACCGGCCCCGGCCGCCCGCAGCACACCGGGACCGCCCCCGAGGAGCACCGCATGCTCAAGCCCCTGCATCTGCTCACCCTGCGCGCCGTCTGCCAGAGCGGCTCGTTCGCCATCGCCGCCCGCGACCTCGGCTACACCTCCTCCGCGATCTCGCAGCAGATCGCCGCGCTGGAGAAGGAGACCGGCCTCGTCCTCTTCGAACGCGAGGCCCACGGCATCCGCGCCACCACCGCCGCCCGCCGGCTGGTCGACTCCAGCGCCCGGGTCCTGGCGGCGCTGGACGATCTGGACCACCACGTACGGGAGTTGGCCACCGGCACCGTGGGCCGGCTCCGGCTCGGCAGCTTCCCCACCGCCAGCGTCCGGCTCGTCCCCGCGGCGCTCACCGCCTTCGCCGCCTCCCACCCCCGGGCGGAGATCCTGCTGGAGGAGGGCGAACCGGACGAGCTGCTGGGGCCGCTCGCCGACGGCGACCTGGACGTGGCCCTGGTCTACGAGTACGGGCTCAGCCCCCGGCAGTGGCCCGACGGCCTCACCGCCCGCCCCCTGCTGCGCGAGGACCTGCTCCTGCTGCGCCCCCGGGACAGCGGCCTGGGCGCCGACCTGCCGGAACTGTCCGGCGCCCGCTGGGTGACCAGCCGCGAGGGCACAGCCGGGGCACTCTCGCTGACCCGGCTGTGCGCCGCGGCCGGATTCACCGCCGATGTCGGCTTCCGCAGCAACAACTACGACGTCGTACGGGAGTTGGTGTCCGCCGGGTTCGGCGTGGCGGTGGTGCCCGCGCTGGGCCACCTCGATGACGAGCGGATCCTCGCCACCCGGCTCACCCGCCGCTCCGCGCACCGGACCGTGGTGGCCCTGCACCGCGAGGCGGGCAGCAACCCGCTGCTCGGGGCGGTGCTGGAGGCGCTGCGCCACGCCGTCCCCGGCGACGCGGATCACCTGCCCCCGGTCGGCTCCTGAGGCGGCACCGCGGCGGCGCGCGCCGGCTCGTCGGAGTCGGACATCTCCTCCAGCGCGTCCAGGTCGACGGAGCCGCCCGGCATCACCCGGCGGGTGCGGCGGTAGCCGTAGGCGGCGTAGATGACGAGCCCGACGACGAGCCAGGCACCCAGCCGCAGCCAGGTCTCCCAGCGCAGGAACGACATCAGCCAGACGGAGAAGATGATCCCCAGGACCGGGGTGAACGGCATACCCGGGCAGCGGAACCCGCGGCTGAGGTTCGGCTTCCGGTAGCGCAGGATCAGCACGGCCGCCGAGACCACGACGAACGCCAGCAGCACGCCGATGTTGGTCAGCTCGGCGACGGCGTTGATCGGCAGCAGCCCCGCCAGCACGGCGGAGATGATCCCGATCAGCCAGGTGGCGCGGTGCGGGATCCGCCGCTTCGGGTGGATGGCCCCGAACCAGGCGGGCATCAGCCCGTCCCGGCTCAGCGCGTACCACAGCCGGGACGCGCCCATCATGAACGAGAACGTCACGGTGACGATGCCGATCACCGCGCCGACCGCGATCACATTCGCCAGGCCGGACAGGCCCACGCTCTGGAAGGCGCTGGAGAAGCCGCTGGTGGGGTTGAGTTCGGAGTAGTGCTGCATCCCGGTGAGCACCAGACAGGCCAGCACGTACAGCACCATCGAGATGCCCAGCGACAGCAGCATCGCCTTGGGCAGCTTGCGCCGGGCCTCGATGGACTCCTCGGCGGCGGTGCTCAGCGCGTCGTAGCCGAACACCGCGAAGAACACCGTGGCCGCGCCGGTGAAGGCACCGCCGTAGCCGAACGGCGCGAACGGCTGCAGATTCCCGCCGTCCACCTTGGTCATCCCGACCACCACCACGACCAGCACGATCGCGATCTTGACGATGGTCAGCACCGTCTCCACCCTGGCCGAGGTGCGGGTGCCCCGGGTGAGCAGCCAGGCCACGCCCAGACAGATCAGCACCGCCACCAGGTCGATGCGGTGGCCGTCACCGGTGCCGGGCGCCCCCATGGCCCAGACCGGCAGATGGACGCCCACCGCCTCCAGCAGGAACCCCATGTAGCCGGACATGCCGATCGCCACCACCGCGACGATCGCGGTGTACTCCAGCAGCAGGTCCCAGCCGACGATCCAGCCGACGACCTCTCCCAGGACGGCGGCGCAGTAGGTGTAGGACGAGCCCGCCTTCGGGACCATGCCCGCGAACTCGGCGTAGGCGAAGGCCGCGCAGAGCGAGGCCGCGCCCGCGACGAGGAACGAGATGACGACGGCGGGCCCGGCGACGTCCCGGGCGACCGCCGCCGCCAGGCTGAACACCCCGGCACCGATGATCGCCCCGATGCCGATCATGGTCAGCTGGGTGAGGCCGAGGGTGCGCACCATGCGCTCCCCGGAGGGCTGTTCGGAGGGCAGGGTGCGCCGGAAGATGCCACGGGGCCCTCTGCCCAGCAGCTCCGGCAGCTTCGCGTGTGAAGTCTCGGTGGTGGACATCGCTTCTTCCTTGTCCGGCGAACGGCGGACCCGGCGGCCGCCGCCGTGGGGTGGTCACCACGTGGCTGAAAACCATTGCCCACGAGGGCGGCCGGGAGAAGACACCGCAGAGCGACACCTTCCCGGCCTCAGGCCAAGAAAGAGTGGGGCTGACCGGGGAGGGGAGACGCGGCGCGCGGGGAGACCCCCGACGCGGGGCGGGAGGCCCGGTGCCCGGGAGCCTCGGCTGCCGCACTCGGTGCGGCACGACGCGCAGGTCGATCGGGAGCCTACGGCTGCGCCCGGTGCACTCTGCCGGCACCGTGGAGAGCCAGGCGCGCTCCCGGCGCTCCGGTCCGGAGCTCTACCGGTGAGCGCCGGCCACCGGCCCGGCCCCGGTGCCACGCCACCGGCCGGCCCGGCCGCACCCGCTCCCGTGGTAGAGCTCCGGACCGGAGCTCTACCACGGGACGGTCTCGCCGTGGCGATCCAGGAACTGCAGGCCGGGGGCGCCGGCCTGCGCTTCGAGGACGTCGACGACGGCCGGGATGCTCTCCTGAGGGGCGAGCGGCGCGTCGGGTCCGCCGAGCCGCGTCCGATTGTGGCCGGGGTCGATGAGCAGCTTGGTCCGTCCGTCGTCGGCATGGCGGGTGGCGTAGCTGCGCATCAGCTGGTTGAGCGCGGCCTTGCTGGCCTTGTAGAGCTCGTAGCCGTCCTCGGTGTTGCGCGAGATGCTGCCCTGGTCGGAGGACATGACGGCGACGGTCCCGCCGGGCGCGACGAGTTCGCGGAGGGACTCGAGGACGCGCAGCGGGCTCAACGCGTTGGTGATCATCACCTCGGTGAACATGTCGGTGGAGACCTCGTCGATCGGCAGATCGCCCCGGTCGACTGCGGCGTTGACGAAGAGCAGATCGAGTCGGCAGCCGTCCAGGCGCTCGCGCAGAGCGGCCAGTTGCCCGGAGCTCGTCATCTCCAGGGATTCGACCCTCAACCGTCCTTTCCAGGCATCGGCATGCGCTTGCAAGTCGCCGCCGTCCCGGCGCGTGGTGGCGGTGACGCGCCAGCCGCGTCGGGCGAGCTCGTCGGTGAGGACGAGCCCTAACCCTCGGGAGGCGCCGATGACGAGAGCGTGGCGGTGGGGCGTTGCGGACACAGGCACTCCTTCGTGGTGGGTGACTGCAGACTAGACGCGGCGTTGCGTCTAGGCAATGCCGGGGGACTGCCGACGGGTAGGGTGTCTCGCATGCCCGCCGCCAGCTCCCAGCCCCGCAGGCCGCGCTCCGGCAACCGGCGCGACGAGGCCGCACGTCTGGCGGTGCTTCACGCCGCGGACGATCTGCTCGTCGAGCACGGCTTCGGCGCTCTGACCGTCGAGGCGATCGCGCGCCGGGCCGGCGTCGCCAAGCAGACGATCTACCGCTGGTGGCCCTCCAAGGTCGAGATCCTCCTCGACACGCTCATCGAGGACAGCGACAAACGCCTCCCCGTCCCGACGGAGCGGCCCACGGCAGAAAGCATCCGTGGCTACCTGCGCGCCTTCGCGCGATTCCTCACCCGCGACCCGGCCGGCAAGGTCCTGCTCGCGCTCATGGCCGAGGCCCAGCACAATCCCGACACGGCCAAGCGTTTTCACCAGCGCTATCTCGGTCCACGGCGGGGCCTGGAACGCGACATGCTCGCGCGCGGCACCGACGCCGGCGAGGTCTCGCCCGAACTCGGCCCCGACGCCACGCTCGACGCTCTGGTCGGCCCGATCGTCTACTGCGCCCTGACGGGGGCGAGTGTCCCCCGAGGTCTGGTGGACACCCTGGTCGAGAACCTGCTCAGGCCCCGCCCGGCCTGAGTCTCCACTCGGCTGCGCGTCGGCCCCCGATCGGGCGGCGGCTTGCATCCGGCCTGAACGCGAGAGCGCGCGGGCGATGTCGGTGGCGGTACGCAGAGGACCCGTGAGTGATGCGAGCCGGGGTGCCGGCCCGCACGGTCACACGAGTCCTCGGGGGCCGGCCTCCGCGCGGGCGTGGTCCGCCAGTTCCCCCAGAATGCCGACCAGCGCCATCACCGTCGGCCGGAACTCCGCCGACGCCCGTACCACCACGACGATGTGACGCTCGATCGTCTCCTCCAGCGGCACCACGTCGAACCGGGACGACCGCAGCCGCAGCATCAGGTCCGTCACCGTGCTGACCCCGATCCCCGCCTCGACCAGGGCCAGCGTCGCGGCGGTGTCGGTCACCACGTGCCGGACGTCGGGCTCCACCCCGGCCCGCCGGCAGGCCGTCCGGACCGCCCGCCCGTAGTAGCTCTCGGCCGACGGCAGGATCCAGCCGAGGTCCCGGGTCGCGGCCAGGCTCACGGCTTCGGCTCCCGGCATCGTCCCGGTCGGCACGGCCAGCGAGAACCGCTCCCGGTACAGCCGGCGCAGCCGCAGCGCGGGGTTCCGCGGAATCGGGACGTCCGGGTAGTCCAGGCCCAGGGCCAGGTCCACCGCCCCGGCGGCGACCGCGTCGAAGACCTCGTCGACGTCCATGTCCTGGCTGTGCACGCTCAGCCCCGGATGCCGCCGGTGCACCTGCTGCAGCGCCAGCGGCAGGATCTCCGCCGCCGCGGTCGCGAACAGACCCACCTGGAGCACCCCGGCGATCTCGCTCCGGGCCCGCTCCATCGCCTCCACGGCCTCGGCTTCGGTGGCCAGGATCCGCTCCGCGTGCGCCGCCAGGGTCACCCCGGCGTCGGTGAGCTCCACCCGCCGCCCCACCCGGCGCAGCAGCTCCATCCCCGTCGCCTTCTCCAGCGCCGCGATCTGCTGGGACACCCCGCCGGGGGTGTAGCCCAGCGCCTGGGCGACCGCGGTGATGGTGCCGCGGCGGGGAAGTTCCACCAGGGAGCGCAGCTGCGCACTCGTCCATTCCATATAGCAACGCTAATGGATCGAGAGGAAGAACCGTTCATGGACGTCAACGGTCGGGGAGATGCACGATGGCTGCGAGCCGCTGATCAGCAGCCTCTCCCGTCATGCACCTCCCGTCATGCACTGGCACCGCCCGGTCACCGCGAGCACCGCTCACGCCCGGCGCGGACCAGGAAGGGATCGGCCCGTGTCCTTCTCCTCCACACCCAGCCCCGTCCCCGAGGCGGCCGACGTCGTGATCGTCGGAGGGGGCGTGATCGGCACCAGCATCGCGTTCCACCTCGCCGAGGCCGGCGTCACCGACATCCTCCTCGTCGAACAGGGCGCACTGGGCTGCGGCAGCTCCGGCAAGCCGATCGGCGGCGTCCGCGCGCAGTTCTCGGACCCGCTCAACATCGAGATCGGCAACCGCAGCCTCCGCGCCTACCAGGACTTCCCCCGCCGCCCCGGCGCGGACATCCGGCTCGACACCGTCGGCTACCTGTTCCTCCTCACCACCCCGCAGCAGGTCGCCGACTTCGAGGACTGCGTCGCCGTGCAGAACCGGCTCGGCGTCCCCAGCCGCATGATCGGCCCCGAGGAGGCCCGGCGGCTGTGCCCCTACGTCAGCACCGACGGCCTGCTCGCCGCGGTCCACTCCCCGGCGGACGGCCACGCCCGCCCCGGGCTCGTCGTCGACGGCTACGCCCGGGCCGCCGCCGCGGCCGGCGCGGTGATCGCCCCGCACACCGCCGTCACCGGCATCGACACCCGCGGCCACCGGGCCTCCACCGTGCACACCAGCCGCGGCCCGGTCCGCTGCAACACCGTCATCTGCGCGGCCGGCGCCTGGTCGGCCCGGATCGGCGCCATGGTGGGCGTGGACCTGCCGGTGCGTCCGGTACGGCGGCAGCTCGCCTTCACCGCACCGCTCGACCCCCCGGCGCCCCGGATCCCCTTCACCATCGACTTCGCCACCAGCGCCTACTTCCACAACAGCGACGACGGGCTGCTCCTCGGGCTGGCCGACCCCCACCAGGCCGAGGGGTTCGACACCACCTGGACCCCCGAGTGGCTGGACCTGTTCCGCGCCGCCGCCCGCCGCCGCGCCCCGGCCCTGGCGGAGCTGGAGACCGCGGGCGGCTGGGCCGGCCTCTACGAGGTGACGCCCGACCACAACGCCCTCATCGGCCGGGCCGCCGAGCCGGACAACTTCCTCTACGCCACCGGCTTCTCCGGCCACGGCTTCCTGCAGGCGCCGGCCGTGGGGGAGATCGTGCGCGATCTGCACCTGGGGCGGACACCACCGGTGGACGTCACCCCGCTCGGGGTGGACCGCTTCACCGCGGGTGCCGATATCCGGCCCGAGGCCCACATCGTCTGAGCCCCGCACCACCCCGGCCCGTACCGGCCCGGTCCTCCGGGCCCCGCACCGAAAGGCAGCCCCGGTCATGATCAGCCAGTGGCAACTGCGCGCCGCGTTCGCCCAGCGGCTCTCCGACATGTACGGACGGGAGGTCCCCGCCTACACGACGCTCGTCGACGTCTCCCACGAGGTCAACGGGGACGTGATGTGCGCCGCCGGGGCCGAGGCCGAACGGCTCGGCTCCATCGGCCGGGTCACCGCCGAACGGCACGGCGCCATCCGCGTCGGCACCCCGGACGAGCTCCGGCAGGTCGCCCGGATCTTCGGGGCCCTGGGCATGCACCCGGTCGGCTTCTACGACCTGCGCGAAGCCGCCGCCAGCGCCGTACCCGTGGTCTCCACCGCGTTCCGCCCGGTCGACGCCGAGGAGCTGGCCCGCAACCCGTTCCGGGTGTTCACCTCGATGCTCACCCCGGCCGACCCCCGGTTCTTCGACGACGACCTGCGCCGCCGGCTGGAACGCTTCCTCGCCGAGCGGCAGCTCTTCCCGCCGGAACTGCTGGACCTGGCCGACCGGGCGGAGGCCCAGGGCGGCCTGCCCGAGGCCGAGGCCGAACGCTTCCTGCACCTCGCCGTCCAGGCCTTCGAACTCTCCACCGAACCGCTCGACAAGTCCTGGTACGAGACCCTGGAACGGGTCTCCGCCGTCGCCGCGGACATCGGCGGCGTCCGCAGCACCCACATCAACCACCTCACCCCCCGCGTCCTCGACATCGACGAGCTGTACCGGCGGATGACCGACCGCGGCATCGCCATGATCGACACCATCCAGGGCCCGCCGCGCTGGGACGGGCCGGACGTTTTGCTGCGCCAGACCTCGTTCCGCGCCCTGGCCGAGCCCCGCGCCCTGCGCACCGACGACGGCGAGGTCACCACCGGAGCGCTGCGGGTGCGCTTCGGCGAGGTCGAGGCGCGCGGCATCGCCCTCACCCGGCAGGGCCGCGCCCACTACGACGAGCTGCTCGCCCGCGCCGACACCCTGGCCGCCCAGGACCCCGGCACCGACCGCGGCGCCGTCCTCCGCACCCTGTGGGAGCGGCACTTCCCCGGCACCGAACGCGAACTGGCCGCCCGGGGCCACGGGTTCTTCACCTACCACGCGGTGCCGTCGGCGAAGACCGGGAGCGCGGGGACCGGCAGGACGGCCGACGGCGGTCCGCCCACGCTCGGCGGACTGCTCGACGCGGGGTTGCTGCGCGCCGAGCCCATCGTCTACGAGGACTTCCTGCCCCGGTCGGCGGCCGGCATCTTCCAGTCCAACCTCAGCGGCGAGGGCTCCCGGGACGACGCCCGGTCGGCGGTCGCCTACGACAGCGACTGGCTCTCCGGCGCCATCGGCCGCCCGGTGCTCGACCCGTTCGCGCTCTACGAGGAACAGCGCAACGCCTCCCTGGGCCAGGCCGCCCGGGAACTCGGGCTTCCCGGCGTCCCGTCCGCGGAGCCGGCGGCGCCCGGGTCTCCCGGGGCCCCGGCCACCGGGCCGTCCGACGCGGGCAGGCCGGACCGCAGCTGACCGCGACCTCATGGGGGCCACGCCGGCCGAAGGAACCCACCCCGGCCGAAGGATCCCACCACTGACCGCACCCGGCGCCACGTCCCGGTGACCGGACATCCCGTCACCACCCACCTGACCTGACGCGACCACCCACCTGAAAGGCAGGACACCATGACCGCCACCGCCATCAGCCTCCCCACCACGGAGGCGCTGCGCGAGACGGCCCGCACCGCGCTGCACCGCGTCGGCGCCGAACTCCCCGAGGGCACCGACTTCTCCGCCCGCACGCCGGTCACCGGCGAGGACCTGTTCGGGCTGCGGGCCACCACGGCCGACGAGGCCGACGAAGCGATCGCCGCCGCCCACCGGGCGTTCCGGGACTGGCGCGTCACCCCCGCGCCGCGGCGCGGGGAACTCGTCCGCCGCCTCGGCGAACTGCTCCGCGAGCACCAGGGCGACCTGGCCGACCTCATCACCATCGAGGCGGGCAAGATCCGCTCGGAGGCGCTCGGCGAGGTCCAGGAGATGATCGACATCTGCGACTTCGCGGTGGGCCTGTCCCGGCAGCTCTACGGGCGCACCATCGCCTCCGAGCGCCCCGGCCACCGCCTCGCCGAGACCTGGCACCCGCTCGGCGTCGTCGGCGTGATCTCCGCCTTCAACTTCCCCGCCGCGGTGTGGTCGTGGAACACCGCCGTCGCCCTCGTCTGCGGCGACACCGTGGTCTGGAAGCCCTCCGAGCTCACCCCGCTGATCTCGCTCGCCTCCGCCCGGCTGCTCGCCCGCGCCGCCGAGGACGTCGGCGCGCCCCAGGACGTGCACCGGCTGCTGCTGGCCGACCGCGTCATCGGGGAGAAGCTGGTCGACGACTCCCGGGTCGCGCTGGTCAGCGCGACCGGCTCCACCCGCATGGGCCGGGAGGTCGGCCCGCGGGTCGCCGCCCGCTTCGGCCGCAGCCTGCTCGAACTCGGCGGCAACAACGCCGCCGTGGTCGCCCCCTCGGCCGACCTCGACCTCGCGGTCCAGGGCATCGTGTTCGCCGCCGCCGGTACCGCCGGACAGCGCTGCACCACCCTGCGGCGCCTCATCGTCCACCGCGACGTGGCCGACACCCTGATCACCCGGCTCACGGACGCCTACCGCAAGCTCCCCATCGGCGACCCGTTCGACGACGGCACCCTCGTCGGCCCGCTCATCTCGGCCACGGCCCACGACGCCATGCAGGACGCGCTGTCCCGCGCCCAGGCCGAGGGCGGCAAGCTCCTCGTCGGCGGCGGCCGGCGGGTCTCGGACACCGCACCCGGAGCCGCCTACGCCGAACCGGCCATCGTCCGGATGCCCGCGCAGACCGCCGTCGTCCGCGAGGAGACCTTCGCCCCCATCCTCTACGTGCAGACGTACGAGACCCTGGACGAGGCCATCGACCTGCACAACGACGTCCCCCAGGGCCTGTCGTCCAGCATCTTCACCCGCGACCAGCAGGAGGCCGAGCGCTTCCTGTCCGCCGAGGGCTCCGACTGCGGCATCGTCAACGTCAACATCGGCACCTCCGGCGCCGAGATCGGCGGCGCATTCGGAGGGGAGAAGGAGACCGGCGGCGGCCGGGAGTCCGGCTCCGACTCGTGGCGCGCCTACATGCGCGCGGCCACCAACACCGTCAACTACTCCAGCGAGTTGGCACTCGCGCAGAACGTGAGCTTCCTGTAGGGGCGACGGGCGTCGCCCGGAGCGCGTGAGACCCGCGGCCCGGGAAGAGCTCGCGTCGTAGCGCCGTCCCGCTGTGTTGTCCGCCCGGAACCGAACGGACGGCACAGCGGGACGGACGGCGCTGTCCCCCGCCCGGGCCGACGTCGGGGCAGCGGATCCGGGGCGGGGAGACGCACCGCACTTCCGCACCCCTGCCACGGCATCCCCGCAGCCCGGACGGCCGCCGACCGCTCCCGTGGTGCACGATGGGACGGTAGGTGAGCGGGTGGTGCCCAGTGATGACGCTGCAACGGCTTCTCGGTTCCGTCGGACCGGCCGTGCTCTGTGAGGTCTGCGTTCCCGACGGCTCCTCGGTTCCCCTGGGCGACGTGGTGATCGCCGAGCCGGACGGCGGGTTCGACCTGCGGGCCGGGGACGTCGTCCTCGGGGTGAACCTGACCGACCGGGCCCAGGCCCTGCGGCTGCTGGCGCACTGCGCCCGGCGGTCCGCGTCCGCGCTGCTGCTCAAGGCACCCGCCGCGGCCGACCGTGAGGTGATCGCCGCGGCGGACGCCTCCGGGGTCGCGCTGGTGGAGGTCGAGCAGCAGGCGGGCTGGGCGCAGGTCGTCTCGCTGGTGCGCGCGGTGCTCGACAGCGACAGCTCCGCGGACTCCGTACCGGGTCTCGGCGGCGCCGAGGCGGGAGACCTCTTCGGGCTGGCGGACGCGATCGCCGCCGTCATCGATGCCCCGGTCACCATCGAGGACCGCAACTCGCGGGTCCTGGCCTACTCCACCCGGCAGGAGCGCGGCGACGAGGCGCGGGTGGCGACGATCATGGGCCGCAGCGTCCCCGACGAGGTCCAGGACCGGTTCCGGCGGCAGGGGGTGTTCCGCAGGATCGCCCAGGACACCGGCGCCATCTACGTACCCGAGCTCGTCGAGGGGACCAAGCCGCGGCTCGTCGTGCCGGTGCACGCCGGAGGCGATGTGCTGGGCTCGATCTGGGCCATCGTGCCCGGCCCCGTCTCCGCCGAGCGGGCCGAGGCGTTCGCCGCCACCGCCGCCACGGCCGCCCTGCACCTGCTGCGCCGCCGGGCCGGAGCCGACGTCGAACGGCTGGTGCTGACCGACATGGTCGCCACCGTGCTGCACGGCCAGGACGGTGCGGCCGACGCGGCGCGCCGCCTCGGGCTCTCCGCCGGGCCGTGGCGGGTGGTCGGCGTGGGCGTGCGCTGCGAGGACGACGACGAGGCCGAGCGGCAGCGGCTGACGGCATGGGAACGCATGTCCCGGTTCCGCGGCTCCCGCCTGCGGTCCCCGGCGGCGGTGATCGGCGGCGTGGTCTACGGGATCGTCCCCGCCGAGCTGGTGGGGCCGACGGCCGACAGCGGGGGCGGCTGGCTGCGGCAGCTCCGCGAGGCGACCGGCCGTCCGGCGCCGCTGGTCGCGGTGGGCGGCCTGGCGTCGACGGTGCCCGGCCTCGCCCGCTCCCGGGAGCAGGCCGACGACACCCTCGACCTGCTGCGGACCGGTCTGGTCGACGGAGAGCAGGCGGTGCACGACGAGGTGTGGGCCACCGTCGTCCTCCGCCATGTGGCGCGGTCCGCCGCGGCGGCGCGGATCGCCGGGATCGGACCCCTGAACCGGCTGGCCGAGCACGACCGGGAGCACGGTACGAGCTGTGTGCCGACGCTGCGGGCCTGGCTCCAGGAGATGGGCGACCCGCGGGCGGCGGCGGCCCGGCTGCACATCCACCCCAACACTCTCCGCCACCGGATGCGCCGCCTCCAGGAGGTGGTGGCGGTGCCGCTGGACGACCCCGAGGTGCGGACGGCGCTGCTGCTCCAGCTCACCGCCCGCCGGTACGGCGCCGACGGCGCTGTCGACGGCGCTGTCGACGGGGGTGGTGCCGTCGGTGGCCGTGCCGTGGGTGTCGACGGGGGCCGCGCCGGCGGGGGCGGTGTCGGCGGAGCCGGCGGGGGCGGTGTCGGCGGCGGGAAAGCCCCGGCTGACGGCCCCGACCGGGCCGACCGCGCCGACCGCGCCGACCGCGCCGAGCGGGCCGACCGCGCCGACCGCGCCGACCGCGCCGAGCGGGCCGACCGCGCCGACCGCGCCGAGCGGGCCGACCGCGCCGACCGCGCCGAGCGGGCCGAGCGGGCCGAGCGGGCCGATCGCGCCGATCGCGCCGAGGGGGTCGACCGGGCCGCCCCGGGGGGCCCGGTCGGCGACGACGCCTGACGCTCCGCACGCCGGGCCGACCGGGCGGACCCCGCGCCCCCGCACGTCGGCCCCCGGACGCCCGCCCCACCGTTCTTCCGCCCGTCTCCCATTCCGCCCGTCCCCCTGTTCCACCGTCCCCGTTGTGCCCCGCCCACCGTCCGGGGCCCGCGGACGGTGCCGATCGGACAATGACGGCCCGGACCCCGCTCGCGACCATGGCTGCATGCGCAGTCGGGGTCGGCCTGAACCTCCCCCCTCGGTCCCGGCTGTGACATCTCCCGGCAGGACGTCCGGGAGGTGCCTGCGGGCACACTTCGCCGCTGTCGGTCGGCCGACCCCTCCTCCCGGCAGCGGTACGCGCCGTCCGCCTGGGTCACCGCCCACGGCGGACGGCGCCGCCCGCGCACGGTATCCGCGGAGCCGCCCCGCGGACACGCTCCTCGCGGCGTCGTGACGGAGCGGGCGGCCCCGGCCCGAGCGGGCCCCACACACCACGGAAGGACCACCCCACATGACCCTCGGCACGCCCCGCGCGGACGGGACCGCCGACCGCGGAGCAACGACGGACCACGCCGGCCGCTCACCGCGGCTCCCGGCAGATGACCGGGTCGCGAGCCCCGCAGTCCCCGGTGGACCCGACGGCACGGGCGCCGCACCGGGCCGTTTCGGGGTGTCGGCGCCGCACGCCGAGGCGCTGATCGATCTCTCGGCCATCGAGGACAACGCGCGCCGGCTGCGGGAGCTGGCCGGGCCCGCCGAGGTGATGGCCGTGGTCAAGGCCGACGGCTACGGCCACGGCATGCTCGAGTCCGCCCGCGCGGCCCGGGCCGGCGGCGCCACCTGGATCGGCGTCGCCGCGCTCCGCGAAGCCCTCGCCCTGCGCCGGGGCGGCCTCCCGGGCCGGCTGCTCGCCTGGCTGCTGACCCCGGGGGACGACTGGGACGCCGCGCTCGCCGCGGACATCGATGTGTCGGCCGGCGCCACCTGGGCGATCGAGGCGGTGTCGCGGGCCGCGCGCAGCACCGGACGCACCGCCCGGGTCCACCTCAAGGTCGACACGGGCCTCGGCCGCGGTGGCCCCGGCCCCGACGGCTGGCCCGCCCTGGTGAACGTCGCGGCGCGCGCCGAAGCGGCCGGCTGCATCCAGGTCGTCGGCATCTGGTCGCACCTCGCCCGCGCCGACGAGCCCGGCCACCCCGACTGTGACGCCCAACTGGCGAACTTCCAGGTGTCGGTGGCGCTCGCGCGGCAGGCGGGACTGCACCCCGAGGTGCTGCACCTGGCCAACTCGGCCGCCACGCTCACGCTCCCGGAGGCCCACTTCGACCTCGTCCGCCCGGGGCTGGCCCTCTACGGCCTGAGCCCGGTGGCGGACCGCGCGGCACCCGCCGACTTCGGGCTGCGGCCGGCGATGACGCTCACCGCGCCGCTGGCGTCCGTCAAGCGGGTGCCCGCCGACCACGGGGTCTCCTACGGCCACCGCTACCGCACCCCCCGCGCCACCACGCTCGGCCTGGTGCCGCTCGGTTACGCCGACGGCATCCCGCGGCACGCCTCGGGCACCGGCCCGGTCCTGGTCGGCGGGGGGCGGCACACGGTGGCGGGCACGGTCTGCATGGACCAGTTCGTCGTCGACCTCGGCGAGTCCACCGCCGAACCGGGCGACGAGGTCGTCCTGTTCGGTCCCGGCGACCGCGGCGAGCCCGGCGCGGAGGACTGGGCGCGCGCCGCGGGCAGCATCTCCCACGAGATCGTCGCCCGCATCGGCTCCCGCGTGCCACGCCGTCACATCGGTGGGACCGCGGACGCCGACTGAGCCTCGCTCACCCCCTGCCCCCTGACCCCGCCCCGGCTCCGCACCACAACTCGGCGGAGGCACACCCTTGATGACGGTGGTTCGCGACCGACTGGCAAGCCGAGGACTCCGTGAGTCGCGTCGTTCAGCTCCGGTTCCGGTTCCGGAGCCTCAGCCTCAGCCGTTGGTGAGGGTGCGGTCGAGGAGGGGGAGCAGACGGTCCCAGTGGCGCTGCAGTGCCGAGGGGTCGAAGGCGTCGGTGTCGGCCATGGTGAAGCCGTGGATGGTGCCGGGGTAGACCTCGGTGGTGTGGCCGACACCCGCGGTGTCCAGGGCCTGGTTGAGCTCGCTGATGGCCTCGGGGGTCAAGTCGTTCTCGGCGAGGCCGAGATGGACTTGGGCCGTGAGCTCGGGGATGCCGCGGTGCGGGCTGTCGGGGGCGTCGGTGACCAGGAAGCCGGGGTGGAATCCGGCGACGGCGGCCACCTGGCCGGGGTGGGCCGTCGCGGTGCGCATCGCCAGGGCGGCGCCCATGCAGTAGCCGATCACACCGACCGGTCCGGCGCCGACCTCGGGCCGGGTGGTGAGGAACCTGAGATACGCGTCGGCGTCCCGCAGGGCATGTTCGGTGGTGTGCGCCTGGATCAGGGGCATCAGCCGGCCGATGACCGCGGGGCGCACCTCTTCCCCGATGTGCTCGGGAAGGTCGATCACCGGCGCCGGGCCGTGCCGGTAGTAGAGGTTGGGGACGAGCACGTAGTACCCGTGCTCGGCCAGTTCCCGGGCCATCTCCTGCAGCACGGGCCGCACGCCGAAGGCGTCCGAGTACAGCAGCACCCCCGGGTGCCGCCCGCCGCGGTCCGGGAAGGCGGCGAAGGCGTCGGCCCGGCCGTCCTCGGTGGGAATCCGCAGTGTCGTGGTGGGCATGGTGGATCTTCCTCCCTGTTCGTCATGGATCATCGAATCAGATGAGGAGTCAGCCGGTGCGGCGCCCGAGGAGCCGGCCGGCACGGCACCCACCGTCGCACTCGGGCCCGACCCGTGGTGGAGCCCCGGTCCGGAAAGGCGGCGCGTCCCGCCGCGGGTCCTGACACCGGCCGGCCCAGGGCCCCGGCACTCCGGCCCGCCCCACCGAACGGGAAGCATCCCGCCGGTGGGGACCGGGCCAGGGGGCGCCGTTGGGAACGGAGCCGGAGCCGATGTCGGAACGCGGCCGGTCGGGTCGGAACGCGGCCGGTCGGGTCAGCGCGAAGCCGCGTGGATCAGCGCGGCGCCGCGCGAAGCAGAATGAAGCCGCGTGGATCAGCGCGGCGCCGCGGGCAGGGCGATCCGCGTGGCCGAGGTGCCCAGCCCCGCCGGGATCCCGAGCCGCAGCCCCGGCCGGAACTGGCGGCGCAGCTCCGGTTCCCCGTACCGCAGACAGCCCTGATGCCAGGTCAGGATCCCGGCGAGCCAGTTCTCCAGCTCCTTCACATACCCGTCCAGGACGCCGCGCGCCTCCGCTCCCAGATCGAAGTCGTCGTACAGGACCGGGAGTTCATGCGCAGCGACGTGCTGGAACTGCCGCATGCGGGAGGTCATCAGGTCCTGCACGATCGCGACCGCCGTCGGGTAGTCGCAGTCGAAGAAGTTCTGGACGACGAGCACCCCGTTGTGGACCTCGCCCTCGAACTCGATCTCCTTCTGGTACGAGAAGAGGTCGTTGAGCAGGCAGGCGTAGTCGACGGCGGCGTTCTCCAGCGACTTCATGGGCCCGCTCCGGTAGATCTCCGGCGGGATCCGCCGCCCGTGACCCAGCCGGCACAGGGCCATCGTCAGATCCGCGCCGAAGGTCATCCGGCGCATCTCGATGTAGTCGACCGGATCCGGGATCCGGTGCTGTGCCTGGTTGGCCAGCTCCCACAGCCAGCTCGCGGTCATGGTCTCGACCGAGGTGCGGAACGTTTGGCGCGCCTCCCGATCCATCGGGCCCGCCGTACGGGACCACAGATCGGCCAGCCCCCGTTCCAGGGCGTTCGCCGGTTCCGGGGCGGCGGAGCCGTCCAGGGGCATGAACGCCGAGAGCCGGTCGCTGCACACCTTCGCACCGGCCAGGTCACGTGTCCTGCCGAAGACCGCCGGGAAGTAGTCGTCCCCGTAGGTGCCCCAGGTCAGCCACTCCGACTCCAGGTCGAGCTCGTCGGGGGTCGCGTCCGGGTGGAGCCCCGCGGCGCAGAGCGGGAAGTCGAAGCCGGCGAGCTTCTGCTCGTCCCAGATGCCGGAGCCGGGGACTCCCGGCTGCGCCCGGAGGATGCCCATCCGCTCCGCCCAGGCGACCACCTCCCGGCGGGTGGTGTTCAGGTGGGGGCTGAGCGTCGTGGTGAACGGCATGTAGAGATCGGGGATCCGCGACGGCCCCACCCGCTGGTACGGGACATGGGTGAAGCTGCGGAACCGGTCGGCGCCGGTGAGGCCGCGCAGCGACGTGATGTCCGCGGCCGACGTGCCCAGGCCGGACGGGGCCAGGGCGAGTTGGGCCGGGCGAGCGGCCGGTGCGGACGCTCCGCCGCCGTTCATGTAGCGGCTGGAGCGCATGTGCCACTCGTGACCGCCGGACTGCCAGTCCTGGAGCCCCTTGACGTACGCCATGACGTCGGCACAGGACGTCGGGTCCAGCCCGTGCTCGGCGAAGAGCGGACCGAGCTCGGTGAAGACGGTGTTCTCGAACTGCTGGAGCCGCGAGGTGAGCAGGTCGTTGACGGAGTCCGCGGCCTGCTGGGTGGTGCAGTCCAGGAACGTCTCCAGGACCAGCACACCGTTGCTGAGCTCGCCCTCCTCCTCGGTCTCCCGCTGGTAGGAGAACAGGTCGTTCCGCAGGTGCACGCCGTCGGAGAAGGTGTCCTTGAGGACCCGCATCGGCCGTGAATCGGCGATCACGGCCGGGATCTCCGCCCCGACCGCATGCTCCACCAGCCCCGCCGACCAGGGTGCCCCGCCGACCTTGCGGCGCATCTCGATGTACTCGACCGGGTTGGGGATGCGGTCCGCGTTGATGTTGGAGAGTTCCCAGAGCGACTCGTTGAGGAGGTTCTCGGTGCTCTCGGCGAACCGGGCCCGCCACTCCGGGGACATGCTGGGCACGGTCCGCGCCCACAGGTCCGCCAGCCCCGCCTCGACGGGATTGACCGGCTCGGGGGTTCCGGCCGTCAGGTCCATCGGCATGAACAGCGGGAGCCGGTCGAGGTACTCCTTGCCGCCCTGCCGGTCCTGGGTGCGCTTGAAGGCCTCCAGGAAGTGGTCGTCGAAGAAGAACACCCACACGTACCAGTCGGTCACCAGGGAGAGTTCCGGGCCGTCGGCGTCCGGGTGGGTGTAGGCGCACAGCAGGGCGTAGTCGTGGGAGTCGAGGTCGTGCTCGTCCCAGATGCCCGACCCCTCCACCATCCCCATCCGGCGGGCCCACTCCTTGGAGTGCGTCCGCGCCTCCTCGACGTACGGGTTGAGTCGCGCCGGATGCGGCAGGTAGAAGTCCGGCAGTTCGAAAGGCTGTGTCACGGTGCCCGGCTTTCTTGGTTCGTGGTACGTGCTGCGCGGTCCCGGGCGCCGCGGGATGCCCCGGCCGGACCGCACGGTGCGCGGATCCGCACCGGCCCGCGTCCGCACGGCATGTCTGCGCTCCCCCCCCCTGATGCCGTGTCCCCTGACCGCGCGTCGAGCACTACCCCGGCCCCCGCACCACCATCCGGCCAGCACAACAGTCATATGAGCAGAGAAAGTTGGATGGGGGAGGGGCGGGGCGTGGCGAGGCGAGGGGGAGCCGGAGGCCGGGAAGGGCTGTCGGTGCGAACGGCTGCGCTGCGGACGGCGGCCCTGCGTACTGCGGCCTTGCGTACAGCGGCACTGTGTACTGCGGCACTGTGTACGGCGGCGCCGCGTACACCGGAACTGCGTCCGGCGGGGGCGCGTGCTGTGTGGCCCGCGCCGTCCCGTCCGGCGATGCGCGGTCGCGCTCGGGAGTGCACCGTCGCCCGGCCGGGCGGGCCGCCATGGCTCCGCCACGCGCCGCTGTGTACTCGGGGCGCTGCGGATCGGGGCGCTACGGACACGAGCGCTGCGGACCGGGGCGCGCTACAGACCGAGGCACTATGGACCAGCGCGCTGCGGACCTGCCCGGCGCGGAGGGGCATCGCGGATCCGGAGGTCCGGGAGCCCCGGCCTCAGGGAGACGGGACGGGGCTCACCGGGGCCTCCGCCGGCCTCTCCGTACGGCGTCCAGTCCTCACCGCGTGAAGTAGCCGACGATGTAGAACACGGCGAAGAGGACGACCACGATCATCACGACGATGATCGGTCCCTTGCCCCAGCCCCTGGCCGGGTTGTAGGTCTCGCGGGGGCCGGTGCCCGAGAGGTTGCCTTCGCCGGGCGGTGTCTCGCCGGGCGCGACGCCTCCGGGCTCCACTCGGGGGCCCCGGGGGTCCGGTTCGTTGTCGTTCATGGCTGTCGAGTGAGCCGTCTTCGCGGTTTCACACCTCGAGATCGCCAGAAAAAGGGCGGAGCGTGCGATGAAGGGCAGGGCGTGTGATCCGTTCGCGGGTGGTCGGGTTTGGCCGGGCGGCGCCGCGGCACTCGTACCGTGCGTTCCTGTCTGAGCCTGCTCGAGGCAGGGTCGTAGGCGTCGGCCGGTTAGGAAAGCAGCCGTTCCGGCGCCGCCCTGTGCGTCAGGCGTACGCGGTGCAGTGCTGTACAGCCGGCCGTTGCGGTGTGGTCCTCGTGGGTGGGCCGCTGGGGCGCAGGCGGCGCCCAGGTTCGGGTGAGGGCCGCCGGCGGGCGGCGGAGTGGGCTTGCGAGGAAGGCAGTTGGGCCGCCGGACGGGCCGTCGGGCGCCGCCGGACGGGGCGACCGGAACGGGGCTATGTCCCGCCTTTCGCCCGCCGCTCCCGGGCTCGCAGCACCGCGAAGCGCAGGGCGGTGCGCACCGGCTCCGGTGGGGGGATTCCCTGGGTGCCGGCGATGACCGCACGGGCGATGTCGCGGAGCTTGATGTTGGTGTGCTGGGAGGTGTCCCGCAGAACGGCCCAGGCTTCGTCGGCCGTGCACGAGCAGGTCGCCATCAGTACCCCGCGGGCCTGATCGATCACCGGGCGGGCCTGGATCGCCTGCTTGAGCTGGGCGTTCTCCTGGCGGAGCCGTTCCGATTCCGCCGCCTCGGACGCAGGGCGCGCGGGAGCCTCCGTCCGCGGGGGCGTGGGGCCGGGTCCCGCGGCTGCCGGGGACGCCTCTGCGGGGGAGAGCGGCAGGGAGCCCGGGGTGCGGTGCGCGTGGGCCGGGCGTGCCGTGGGCTCGGAACGATGCTTCATGCGCGGTTCTCCGTCCAGCAGACTGCGCCCGGCACCCGTCGAAGTACGGACCGCCCCAGTCCGGGGAGGGCCCCGGAACTCCACCGCGGGGTGGAGCCTGCCTGCCGCCTCGGAACTGCGGGCAGTGACCCTTCCGGGTCCTTCAGCTCCGGACTCTTCGGCGCTGCATGCCGGTATCCCAACGGTCCCATCCATCGCCCGGCCCGGCCACCTCCGGACCGCAGGGGCCGGGGGAGCCCGCGATATCCGGCCACGGGCACGGTCGGGGCCGTGGGCGGGCGCGGCCGACAGCGGACGTGGGCGGCTTCCGGGGAGGCCGACGGCGCTGGGCTGTGGGCGGTGGGGCACGGCCCGGGAGCCCGCCGCTTCCAGCCCGTGCCCCTCCGTGCCCGCACGATGCCGGGGCCCTTGCCACGCGCCACGATGCCGGGCGTCGTCACGAGCCACGGCGCCCGGCCTGCTGCCCCTCCCGGCCCGCCGAAGGGCCGCGGCCCGGTGCGCCGTAGCATGAGGCCCGTGACGGGTCGGGGACGGTACGCGAGGCGCCCGCCCGGGTGGCGGTCACGTGCCCTGCTCGTTCTCGCCCTGTGGGTGGGGATTCTCGGGATGCACGGCCTGGCACCCGTGGCCATGGCCATGCCTGCCGCGCACGCCCACAGCCACCAGCGGATCCAGCCCGGTGCCGAGCGCGCCACCCGGGCCGCTGCCGAACACGCCGAAGCTCCCGCCACCCGGGAGACCTCCTTCGCGCCCCGGCACGACGACTGCCGGGGCCGGTACGGGCAGGGCCACGAGAGCCACGCACCCGTCCGTGACGCCCCCGTCCGTGACGCCCCCGTCCGTGACGCCCACGGCAGCGATGCCGTCGGCGCCGCTGCCGACGATCGCCAGGACTACGCCCGCCACGGCCATGGCCACCACGCTCGAGCCTCTGCGAGCGAGGACTGCCACGGTCATGGCGGCGGGTCCCCGGCCCACCACGCCGATCCGACCTGCGCGGCAGGTTCCCTCGCCGGGCCGCCCGCGCTCGCGCCGCCGGGACCCGATCCGGTGTCGCTGACGCACCCGGACGAAGCCCGCCGTTCCGTCCCCGAGAGGCCGCGGCACGGCGGCCGAGCGCCGCCGTCCCTCGCCGAACTCCAGCTCCTGCGCATCTAGACGCGCCCACCCACGGCGCCGTACGCCCCCGCGGGCAGCAGCGGCGCCGCGGTCCGCCATGTCCGATCACCCGCTCCAGTGCAGGAGTTCTTCCATGAAGTCGAACCGTTTCCCGGTGCGCCGCGCCACTGTGCCGGCCGTTCTCACCGCCGTGACCGCCCTCCTCCTGACGGCCTGTTCCCAGGGTCCCGGCAGTTCCTCCGCCCACCATGAGTCCGGGCCGAAGTCCTCGTCCGCGCCGAGTGCTTCGGCTCCGGCGGGCCGCCACAGCGCGGCGGATGTCGCCTTTGCGACGGGCATGGTCCCGCACCACCGCCAGGCCGTGGAGATGGCCGGCCTCGCCGCCACCCGCGCCATGTCGCCCGAGGTCAAGAAGTTGGCCAAGGAGGTCGAGGCGGCGCAGGGCCCGGAGATCAGGACCCTGTCGGGCTGGCTGACCGCCTGGGACGTCCGCGTTCCCGGAAAGATGTCCGGCAAGGACCACTCCGGCATGGACCACTCCGGCACCACCGGCTCCGGCCCGGCCGAGGAGGACACCGACCACACCGGACATGGTGCGGACACCGCCGCGCCTCCCGGGGGCGCCATGCGCGGCATGGTGGACGACGCGGGCATGGACCGGCTGCGGAAGGCATCCGGCCGCGCCTTCGACACCGCCTTCCTGTGGCTGATGACCGAACACCACGAGGGCGCGGTGGCCATGGCCCGGACCGAGCGCGCCCGTGGCACGTACGGCCCGGCCAAGGCCATGGCCGCGGACATCATCACCGCGCAGAACGGCGAGATCCGGCGGATGAAGCGGCTCCTCGACGGGAGCTGAGCATCTGCGGACCGGCCGTCGCTCCGGCGGTGGGGCGGGTCAGCGGCCCGCCCCCCGTTCCGCCTCCGCCGGCAGCTTCTCGGCTGCCGGCGGCCCGGCGGCCGGTCCCCGGCCCGGCTTCCGGGCCCGCCGCATCGCGACATGGACCCCGGCCATCACCAGGACGGTGGCCACCGCGCTGTGCCAGAGCAGCGCGTCCAGCCGGCCCGCCGCCAGATACGCACCGGCGGCCACCGCCGCGATCGCGCAGACGGCCCGGTCGACGATGCTCTCCACGGACAGCAGGGTGGCGCGCGGCGCGTCCCGGGGGATCGCGTCGTTGATCAGCTTCCGCTGGACCGGATACGCGAAGCCCGTGGCCGCGGCGAACAGACACAGCAGCGCGATCACCGTCATCGCACCGCCCAGGGCGATGGCCGCCAGCGTGACCGCCATGGCGACGCTGAGCAGCGACACCAGGGTGACCGGCCGCAGCCGCCGCCCCAGCCACTGCGGCCGGGCCGAGGCGATGGCCTCCGCGACCGTCATGGCCGCCAGCACCCCGCCGTGCGAGGCCTCCGGGATGTGCTCGGCCAGCAGGATGGGCTGGAAGAGGTTGACCTGGCAGATCCGCGACAGCGTGAACACCGCCACGCCCTGCACCATCAGCAGGGCCAGCCACGGCGAGCGGGCGACGCTGCGCAGCGCCCGCCCGGCGTCGTGCCAGAACCGGCCGCCCGCCTGCCCCCGCGGCGGATGTTCCCGGCCCGGGGCGAGCCGGGGCAGCGCCAGCGCGCACCCGAGGGAGGCGGCGGCGCTGCCCGCGCTGAGCAGGTACGGCGCGGGGTGGGCGAGCGTCATCAGCGGCCCGACCAGCGGCCAGCAGACCACCTTCGCCGCCAGGCCCAGCGCCCGGGAGGTGCCCTCCGCCCGCACATAGTGGTCCCCGGCGTCATGGGCGTGCAGCGCGTCGTAGAGGTACGCGCTGGCGGCGCCCGACGTCAGCGACCGGCCCGCCGCGATGGCCAGGAAGTGGACCAGGAAGCCGCCGTAGCTCGGGGCGAGGACCGGGGTCAGGTTGGCCGCGGTCATCACCACGGCGCCGATCCGCAGGCAGTTCCGGGCCCCGATCCGGTCGGCGACCAGCCCGGTGGGGATCTCGAACAGGCAGAACGCCACGTAGTAGATGCTCTGGATACCGAAGATCTCGGCGTCGGAGAGGCCCGCCTCCCGCTGGTAGGCGTAGAAGACGGGCATCCACCACAGCAGGTTGAACAGCAGCTGGAAACCGTTGTTGAGGGCGATGACGCGGCGGGCCGGCCCCGGCAGGGACTTCTGGGGCTCGGCCCGCCGGAACACCCGGCGTACGGAGTTCATCCGCCCGCTCACAGCGCGTACGGGCGGATCTGGACCAGACGGAAGCCCTCCTGAGCGGTCATCAGCCACTCGACGTCGAGCGGTCCGCCGTCCTCGCCCCCGAAGTGGGACTGCAACAGCCGTCCGGCCAGCGCGAGATCGGCCAGCCCGTCGCGGGTCGGGCGCGGCAGGTCCTCGCGGGAGGAGCCCAGCGCCACCGTCCGGCCGCCGCCCTCCACCGTGTTGTACAGGTACTGCAGCGGCAGCGCCGTGCCGTCGACGACCTGCTCCGGCGAGCCGGGGGTGCAGTTGACGTAGACGTTGCGGAAGTCGTCGCGGTTGGTGGGGTTGCAGGTGACCAGAACGCCCCCGAGGTCCGCCGGTGAGTAGCTCTGGATGATGACGCCCATGTAGGTGTCGTCCAGGGATATCCCGGCCTGCCGCCGCAGATGCACACTGCGCGGCGACAGCAGCGAGGCCCACACCTCGCGCACCGCGGCCAGCAGTTCGTCGGTGCCGTGGACCTTGGTGATGGATTCGTAGACCCCGGCCGCGGAGAAGCCCGGCAGGTCCTCGGCGTTGGAGGACGACCGGACGACGAGCCGGTGCTCCGGGTCGAGGTGGTCCGGGAACGCCTGGGTGATCTGCCGGGTGACGTCGTCCGGCAGCGGCGTCTCCCGGATCAGGTGCTGGAGGTGCAGGCAGAGCGGGTCCACCATCTCCAGGGCCGAGAGCTCCAGCGCCATCTTGAGCTTGCCGAGGGCCTGCTGGATGACCGGCGAGGAGATGAGGAAGCGGTGCTGGAGCGAGAACGGCAGCGCGACCCCCTCCGGCGCCGTCACCGTCCGCGCGACGAACGCCGCCGCGGCCTCCCGCAGCGCCCCGGGGTCCCGGTCCGCCGTGCCCAGCCGGGCGGCCAGGTGGCCGTACAGGTCGCTGCGCGGCGGGCGGGCGAGGCCGTAGAAGGCGGTCAGGTCGGCGGTGCGGCTGTCGAGGACGTGGTGCAGCTCGCCGAGGTTGGCCGCCTTGGTGCCGTACCGGTCCTGGTCGGTGCGGCGCAGCCGGTCCAGGGCCAGCGCCGGCGCGTCCTCCAGCAGCGGCGGCTCCAGAGGCACCCGCTGCTGGTGCCAGGCGGGCACCTCCAGGTCGGGCGGGCTGCTGAGCGGGGCGAGGGCGATCTCGTCCTCCCGCACCGTGTAGCGCACCCAGGCGCCGTTCAGCTTGTCCGGTTCGACGAGCCGGTCCAGGTCGCGGACGATCGCGTTCGGGATGCTCCAGCCGGTCGCCAGGACGTTGGTGTGCGAGAGCGGGGTGATCGGGGCCGCGTTGATGAAGCCGGCGACCCGGGGCACGTCGTCGGGGACGCAGTCCATCGCCACGATGTCGGACCAGCCCAGCTCGCCGACCGCCTCCCGGTACTCCTCCGGGCTGCGGAAGTACCGCAGTCGGCCCACGGCCTCACCGGTGTTGAGCGCGGTCCGGCGCCGGTTGCCGAACAGCTGGTGGCTGAGGATCCGCGGCACCAGGACGTCGCTGACCGAGGCCAGCTCGTGCTCCTGGCCGTGGTTGGCGGGCTTGAGGAGCAACGGCAGGCGCCCGTCGAGCCGGGCCCGGATGAAGGTGTAGAACTCCTCCAGCAGCTCGCCGTGCATGGTGTCGGCCTCGGTCGTCTCCAGGACGAGGAACGGCCGCTGGTTCCCGTCGGCGTCCTCGTCCGTGTGGAGGGAGAGGATGCCCAGCAGGAACCGGCGCTGCGGATCGGTGTAGACCGAGGCGTTGAACGCGTCCAGCCGGGCGTCCAGTGCGTCCAGGTCGATGCCGAGGATCCGGGTGGCCACATAGTTGACGTGGAACGGGTGGACGGCGGTGTCCAGCAGGTGCCAGGTCTGCTCCTGCCGGTCCACCACGACCTTCAGGTACGGGTGTCCGGCCAGTACCCCGGACAGGCTGCGGAACAGCGGCAGCGACAGGTTCTCGCCGACGACCGTGCCGTCCGCGCCGGCGGAGCCCGCCGGTTCGGCGAAGGTGCGCATGCTCGTCATCGCCGGCCCTCCTCGTCACGCGTGGTGGTCTCCCCGGCGGCGGGCAGCACCTTGGGCAGGGCGTCCACCAGGGCCTCGAAGTCCCGGATGACGGTGACCGGGTCGACGGCCGCCAGCAGGCACAGGGCGGCCATGGTGTTGGCGCCCGCGGCCGGGTCGTACACCGGCACGACGGTGCCGTCGGGCAGCGAGCTCTCGGTCACCACCGACAGCCGGCTGCCCTCGCTGACCAGCGCCGGCCAGTCCAGGCCGGAGTCCCACACCCTCCGGTCCGGCCAGGGCGTGCCCTGGGAGTCCACGGCGAGGACGACCAGCGAACCGGCGGCGTGGTGCGACTCGTCCGGGGTGAGCACGGCGGGCGGCCAGGCGACCTCCCGGCCCAGCAGATGGTCGACCAGCATCCCGATGAGGTCGACGCCGAACACCTCCTCGATCTGCGGCACCGTCATGGCGCCGCCGAAGCGGGCAGCCGTCTCGATGACCCACATCCGCCCGTCCGGGCCGAGCTTGATCTCGGTGTGGGTGCCGCAGTTCCGCAGCTCCAGCGCGTCCACCGCGGCCCGCGCCAGGGCGACGATCTCCTCCTGCACCGAGCGGGGCAGCGGCACCGGGGTGATGCAGGCCCGCTCGGTGAACGGCTCCACCGTCGGCATCCGCCCGCTCAGGCACACCGGGTGGTACTCGCCGTCGGCGACGATGCCCTCGACGCTGACGTAGTCGCCCCAGCCCGGCTCGTCGAACCAGTCCTCCGCCGTGCCCTGCACGATCTCCTCGACGATGTAGTCCTCACCGGCGTTCGCGACGTGCAGTTCGGCGTAGCCCAGCTGTTCGGACTCGGTCATCACCCGGCGGGCGTGGGACCAGGCCGGATCGACGTCCTGCGGCGACCGGAGGATCTGGTGGGCGGTCGAACCGGCACTCCACGCCGCCTTGA
The DNA here is from genome assembly GCF_057709105.1 of Streptomyces sp. bgisy100. Taxonomy (NCBI): domain Bacteria; kingdom Bacillati; phylum Actinomycetota; class Actinomycetes; order Kitasatosporales; family Streptomycetaceae; genus Streptomyces; species Streptomyces sp. bgisy100. The sequence goes on along the minus strand of NZ_JBYITE010000003.1, from coordinate 200,785 downwards.
GCAGCATCGGGAAGTCCAGGGACTCGGCGGCCTCGTGCAGATCCGCCGCGGAGGCGACGGCGCGGAACCGGGGCTGCGACACCCCCTTGTCCCGCCACACCGTGCGCATCAGCCGCTTGTCCCGGGCCAGGACGCAGGAGGTGCCCGGACCGGCGAAGCCCAGCACCTCACAGGCGTCGGCCACGGCGACCACGGCGTACTCGGAGGACGTCGTCACCGCGTCCGCCCCGACGGCCCGCGCCCGGTCCACGATGAGGGCGACGAGGTCCCGCTGCCCGTCCTGCGGCGGTGAGGAGCTGACGGAGGCGCAGATCCGGGTGCAGGCCTCCCTGGAGGAAGCGGGGAGCTCGCTCAGCGCGAGCAGGTGCACCTGTGCTTTCGCGGCGACCTTGGACAGCGCGTACTCCAGCGGAGGTCCGCCCTTGGCGTGGACAAACAGCACCGTGCTCATGAGGAATCCGACTCCTTCGACCGGGAGGTACGTCGACGGACCGAAGACCTTCTGGCGAAGACCCGTTCGCAGTCCGACTACTCAAGCGAATCAGTCGACAGCGGTGGGTACATGCCGGAGAGCGGGTCGCGCACTCAGGCATTTGCCTGAGTGGGCGGACCTCCCGCGGCCACGCGGCGCCGGAACTCACCGGCGGCGCGGCGGGGTTCGCGAGAGGGAACGAACCCGGTGCGGGGCCGGTGACGGCTCCCCGCCGGGCATGGCGGCCTACGGGCCGTGGAAGCCATGGAGGAGCCGCGCAGTAGCATCCGACCGGTGAAATCACACAAAAGGAGGAACTCCTTGGACGAGACGGGCCTCAGCTCGCTTCTTGCGCACATGCCCGTGTCCTGGTGGGAAACCGACGCGTCGATGCGGCTCGTCAGCAGCGGCGGCGGAGCCTTCGACGACGCCGGCGTCACCCAGCAGTTCCTCGACACCGTCCGCGAGGAGTGCCGCCGGGCGGTCCGCTCCACGGACGGATTCGCCCACTTCCAGGCCCAGTTCCGCGGCCGGATCTTCGAGGTGACCGCCGGCCCGGAGCGGCGGGACGGCGGGGAGACCGGCATCCGGGGGCTGGCGGTCGACATCAGCGCCCATGTCGCCGACCGCCGGCGGTACGACGCGTTCGCAGCGTTCGCACCCGCAGCCGCCTTCATCCGCGACCGGCAGGGCCGCTATCTGTGGGTCAACCACGCCTACGCGCACCTCTACGACACCACACCGGACGCCATCGTCGGCCGCAGTGTCACGGACGTCGACTCCCCGGAGGACGCGGCCCTGTTCCTCGCGCTGGACCGCGAGGTGCTGTCCGCGGGCAAACCGGTCCGGCACAGCCTCACCTACCACCACCCCGACGGCACCCCCGGCCAGGCGGTGGGCCACCGGTTCCCGGTCAAGGAGGCCTCGGGGGCGTGCGTGGCCGGGATCTACGCGGACATCACCGACTACACCCGGGCCCTGCGCGGCCGCCTCGCCGCCGAGGCCGACCTCCAGGCGCTGCGCGACCAGAGCGGGCTGCCGTGCGCCCTGCTCTCCGCGGGCGGACGCATCCGGCAGGTGAGCGCGGCCGCCGCCGATCTGCTCCACGTCAGCGCCCACGACCTCATCGGGAAACCGGCACACCAGTTCCTGGCGCCCGGCGTCGACCTGACCTCCCTGCACGGACGTTGGGACGATCTGATAGCCCGCCGCAGACGCCGCTTACGCACCCGCGCCGACTTCGTGGACGCGCGCGGCTACCAGTGGCGGGCGACCCTGCACCTGGTGCCGGTGGGCCGCTCCCTCTCCCGGGCGCGGACCGTGTGGGCCGTGCTGACCAGCCAGAGCCTTCCGCACCAGCCGCTGCCGGCGATCACCCCGGCGCAGATCCGCATCCTGTCGCTGCTGGCGGCGGGCCGGAGCAACGCGGAGATCGCCACCTCCCTCCATCTGTCCCGGCAGACCGTCGACTACCACCTCAGCCGTCTCCGCCGGCTGCTCGGCGCGCCCACCCGGCCGGCCCTCGTCGGCCGCGCCTACGTCCTGGGCATCCTCGATCCCCAGGCGTGGCCCCCGCGTTCGGCCACCGCGCACCACCGGCTGAGCACCGCGTGACGCCGTGACGGCAGAGCGACATGACGCCGCCGGGCGGGGGCCGTGGGTGCGGTCCCCGCCCGGCGGTTCGCCGTTCCCCATCCTCTGGATCAGGCCCGATGGCCCGGGGCCCGATCCGAAGGGCGGGGCGTCAGCTCACCACATCACGCGGGCAGAGCCGCCGCGGTGCGTCGTCGCCCCGCAGCCGGGCGTCCACACAGCCGCCCGGGAGCCCGGCGTGCCGCTTCGTGCCGAAGTTGGCGGTCACGGTCAGCGTGCCGTCACCGAACACCGTGCGCTGCACCCGGTGATCGTCCGTCAGATACCTGAAGGACGTCATCCGCTCGGTGCCGGCGGCGCGGTGCAGCGGGGCGAAGTACTTCTGCAGTGCCGCGAGCTCCTTGCCGTTCCGCTGCAGTGACGGTCCGTCGAGCACGAAGTTGAGCGGGGTGTTGTAGAGCATCGCCAGCAGGGCACGGGTGCTCTTCTGCTCCGGGAGCTTGTCGAACGACAGCTCCCAGCGCTCGGCGTTGACCACCGAGCTGTGCAGCGCGGTCTCGTAGAGCGGGACCCGGTACGCCGGGTCGTACATGGCCTTGGCCAGCGCGGCGGGCAGTTTCGCGGGCTTGAAGAACGTGGCCGGGGCGTTCGCCGGGGCGTAACCGCCCCACTTCTGCTTGTCCCGCTGCACCGCCCACAGCCCGTCGGACACGGGGGTGCCGCTGCCATGGTCGAACGCCAGCACCTCGTTCGCCCAGGCCCCCGCGCTCTCCGAGCCGAGCACCAGCTTCCGGCCGTCCGACAGCCGCTTCATCCGGGCGATCCGGTTGGCCCGGTCCTGCGCCTTGGTCATCGGGTGCCGCGCGCTGTGGTCCCGGAAGAGCTCACCGGCGGCGTCGACGTCAAGGAAGTAGCTGTCCGAGCCGTTCGCCACCATCGACCGGGTCCGGTCGGCGAGGTGGTGACGCGTCCCCTCGGCCTGCTCGAACGCCTGGCTGCTGAGGTAGCAGCCGCGGTCGTGGAAGCCGGACTGGGGCGTGCCGTCGGCCTTGGTGACACAGAAGTCCGGGTACACCCGGCCCGGCCAGGTCGAGGTGGGCGCGTCGGAGGTCTTCGGGTCCTGGCCGTTGGCGAACGAGTCGTACGGCCCGGCCAGGTACCCGGCCTTGCGGGCGGCGCGCACCGCGGCCGCGTCCATCGGGCTGCTGTCGGCGTCGTAGCCGAGCCACATCCGGGACACCCCGAGCGCCCGCAGCCGCTCGACACCGGTCTTCCGCCGCGCCTCGCCCCAGCCGTAGGAGTGGAAGGCCCCGAGGAGCTTCCGGGCGGCCGGATTCTCGTCCATCTTGCGACGCAGGCTGCCGAGCCGCCCGTGCTCGGAGAGCCAGTTGCGGTAGTCCACGGCGGGCGCGACAGGAGAACCGTCGGTCAGCGAGAGCGCCACCGTGTAGCTGCGGGTGTCCGCGGCCCGGGAGAAGTGGTGCGTGCTGGTGGTGTGCAGCCGCCCGCCGCGGGAGGCGAAGCGCAGGGTGGTGCCGATGTCGGTGGGCGTGAGATAGCTGACCCCCTGCCCGCCCGCCGCCGTGTAGCCCCACAGCGGCATGGTCAGGCCCGAGTCCATCTCGACCTCGCTGCCCGGGAGTTCGGAAGCGGCGGAGTTCCAGAACCGGTCGGTGACGGGCACCGACAGCCCCTCGCCGCGCGGGAACTGCACGGCGGACACCTCCCGGTCGGTGCCGGTGACAGGCCAGCTCAGCTCGGTGTCCCGGGAGGCGCGCACCGTCATCAGCAGCCGCCCGCGCTCCGGGCGGGCGGTGACGGTGAGCCCCTTGTCCGGGTAGGTCCAGCGCGCGCCCGCGCCGGTGGCGGTGACCCGGCCGGGGGACCCGGGTGCCGTCGCGGAGGGCGCGGACAGCCGCAGGCGCCCCCGGTCGGTGCGGGCGTCGACCCGCAGGGTGGTGGTGTCGACGGTGGCGGTGCCGCCCTTGACGGGGATGTCGACCAGGTCGCCGTGGACCCGGACGCGGGGCGACTCCGAGGGCCCCGCCGCGGCGGTCCAGCAGGCGGCGGTGGCCGCGAGGACGGTGACGACGGCAACGGCCGGGACGGCCCGCCGACGGCGCGGACGGCCGTGCTGTGCAGTGGTGGAAGGCATGGGGACATGAATATCGACGGGGCTTAAGAAGCCTCTAAGAGACGTTTCAACTGTCCCCGTTATTGGACGATCGAGAGGGCCATGATCCGGCGGGCCGGATGCCGCCGCCTGCACCGCCGCTACGAGCACAGGGCCGAACGCTTCCTCGCATGCGCCGGCATCACGGCCCCTGCTCTGCTCTCGCCGCCTCAGCGGCTGAGCACGTCCCGTACACTCTCGATACATGGGCAACTTCTCCTGAGCGGACGCACGGTCCACAGACATCCGCCCGGCAGGTGCCGGGCTCCGTCAGCGTGCCCGCACGCTCACCTCAGGAGACATCGACCCCACCATGTCCGTTCACTCTGCCTGCCCCGCTCTGGACGACCGCATCACGCGCCTGCGGCAGCTCGCTCATGCCGACTCCCGCCTGGAGGGCGTACTGCTCTACGGGTCGTGGACCCTGGGCGAGGCCGACGCCCATTCCGACATCGAGGCGTATCTCTATGTCCAGGATGAGCATCTCGCCGACTTCGACGGCCCGGCCTTTCTCGAGCAGCTCGCGCCACTCGAGCTCGCCTACACCAACAGGTACGGCATCCTCGCAGTGGTCTTCGACGACCTCATGCGCGGCGAATTCCACTTCACCGCGGCAGGCCCCGGGATCGACGAAGTGCCCACGTGGCAAGGGATGGTGCACCTTCCCCATCCTGAGGCTGCCGTCCTGCTCGACCGCACCGGCCGACTGACCCCGGCAGCCCGGCAGCTGGCCGGCTTCCGTCCGCCCGAGCCGGCCACGACGGCCCGGCAGCTCACCGACGAGCTGGCCAACTGGACGCTCATGCTCGCCCACGTCCTGGCGCGGGGCGAAGTCGCCCGCGCCCACGCCCTGCTCCACACCGTCATCGCCCCCCAGCAACTCCAGCTCTGCCGCCTCCTGCGGGACAGCACGGCCCACTGGCTCACCCCGAGTCGCGCGGTGGAACAGGACCTGCCCGCCGCCGACCTGGACCGTTACGTCTCCACCACGGCTGTCGCCCGTCAGCACAACGTGCGCATGGCGGCGCGCAACAGCTGGCACTGGAGTCGGGACCTGGTCACCGAGGCGGCTGACCGCTGGACCATCCACCTCCCGAACGACCTGCACGAACGGATCAGCAGCCTCCTCAACGACTCTCGCTGACCGAATCCGGCTGGGGCCACCGGACCATCCGACGGCCTCAGCCGGGCAGCAGCCTCAGCCGGGCGGCCCCGGTCCTGCAGAGCACCAACACGACAGGCCGCTGAGCTGGTCGGCGAAGCCCATGGGGTGGAGCCTGCCGGACGGCGGGGGAGCGGGCTGCGGAGCGGCTCGCGGGGCAGACGGGAGTGTGACGACAGGGCCAAGCCGGGGCCTGTCCTGCGGATCATGCCGGACCGGCCCGTGGTCCCGAGGGTGTCTCAGCGCTTGAGCATGAAAGTAAAGTCGCCGGAGAGCTTGCCGCTCAGCCGGAATCTGGTTTTCGAGCGCCTGACCGCCAGGTCCCATCCGGCGGATCAGCCAGGGTCTGCTGGAGGAGCCGTTCGGTAGACCCCTCTGCACCGTGACTACGGTGGGCCACTCAGAAACCTCATACCGTCCAGGAGTTCAACGTGAAGCGCCGGATCCGGCCCGTTGCGGTCGCCATCGCCGCAAGTACCGCACTGCTGCTGACCGGCTGCGGGTCGGGGGAGAGTGGCGATGGCTCGCCCGGCACGAGCGCGGGCGAGGGAAGCGGGAGCGAGAAAGGCCCGGCGTCCCCCGGCGCATCGGCGAAGCCGGACAGGGGCGAGCGGCCGAAGACCGAGCTGCCCAAGTCCTTCCAGGCCCACTTCGAAGGCTGGAAGAACAGCGATCCGGAGCTTCAGGCGCTGCTGGACGACGGCAAGGAGCGGCTCCTCGCCTCGTACGGCGCGATCATCAACCAGGACCCGCACCACGACGCCTTCACCTTCTACGACACCGGTGATGCTCTGCGTACGGGGACGACATGGATCAAGGCCTTCACGGACAAGAACCTGACGCTGATCGGCAAGGGACGCGTCTTCCAGCCACAGCCCCGTATTGGCCCGGACGGTTCCGGAACGCTCTCCTACTGCGTGGACGAGGGCAAGGGGTCCACCAAGGACATGAAGACCGGCGAGGTCACCGACACTCCCGCCGACGATGCCTTCGTGCTGTACCGGACCGAATTGAGCAGGACCGACGAGGGCGTCTGGAGGACCACGATGGTCCGGACGGAGAAAGGGGCATGCAAGTGACGAAGCCCCGGCACTGTCCTGAACGTCCCCAGACGCACAGAACGACAGGTGACGATGCCCGGTGGGACTATCGGCTCAATCTGTGACCACCCGTCAGGGATGGCGGTTGTGGGTGCCCGGTGTGTAGCCGAACGCGCGGCGGAAGACGTCGATGAACGCGCTGGCGGAGGACCAGCCGCAGCGGTGCGCGACCGTGGTGACCGGGGTGTCGTCGGCCAGCATCCGCAGGGCGTGGTAGAGGCGCAATTGGGTGCGCCACTGGGGGAAGGTCATGCCCAGTTCGGAGCGGAAGAGGCGGCTGAGGGTCCGTTCGCCGACTCCGTTGGCGGTGCCGAGGGCCGCCAGGGTACGGGAGTCCGCCGGGTCGGCGTGCAGGGCCGCGCAGACCGCCGCCAGGCGGTCGTCGGTCGGAGTCGGCAGCTGCACCGGCTGCTGGGGCGAGGCGCGCAACTGGTCGCGCAGAACGGCCAGTAGCCGACGGCGTTCCGCACCGGTGTCGTGCGGGGCGAGTGTGTAGGCCCGGATCAGCTCGCGCAGCAGCGGGCTGACGGTGAGGACGGTGGGAACGTCCAGGCCCAGTGGGTTGTCGTCGGCGGGCAGACCGACGAAGTGCAGGTGGAGGTTGCCGTACGCGCGGTGGGCGTGGACGGTTCCGGCGGGAATCCAGATGGCCCGGTTGCCGGGCGCGAACCAGGTACCGGCACCGGTGGTGACGGCCACCACCCCGGAGCCCGCGTAGACGATCTGGTGGTCGTCGTGGAGGTGCGCGTCGATCCGCTCCCCGGCGTCCAGAGCCTGTGCCCGGGTCGGAGCCTCCGGCATGTGGCGGATATTCGACATGGGGTGGCATTTTATCGGAAGCGAGACGAGTGGCGACGTTGCCACGATCGAGGGGTGCCGACGAACCACACCGCTTCCGACCACCCGTTCTCCGATGCCCCGGCAGCCGACGACCGCTCCGGCATCACGTCCGCCGACACCACAGCGTTCGACACCACAGCGTTCGACACCGGAGCGTTCAACACCACAGCGTTCGACACCGCTGCGTCCGACACCACCCCCGCCCACACCGCGGCCCGCCGCACCTCAACTGCCGACACCGCGTCCGAATCCGCAACCCCCGACACCGCAGCCCTCGACACCGCAGCCCTCGACATCTCAGCCCTCGACCCCGCAACCCCCGACACCGCAGCCCCCGAAACCGCAACCCCCCGCACCGCACCCTCCAACCACACCTCCGTCACGCTCCTGTCGCTGGGGCACGCCTGTGTGGACGTCTACCAAGGTGCCGTCGCGGCCCTGGTGCCGTTCTTCGTCGCGGAGCGGGCCTACGCCTACGCCGCGGCCTCCGGCATCGTCCTGGCCGCCTCGCTGCTCTCCTCGGTGGTGCAGCCGCTGTTCGGCGCGCTGACCGACAAGTGGCCGATGCCGTGGCTGCTGCCCGTGAGCACCCTGACGGGCGGTCTCGGAGTCGCCCTCAGCGGCCTCAGCGGCTCGTACCTGCTGACCCTGGTGGTCGTCGCGGTCTCCGGCATCGGCGTCGCGGCCTATCATCCCGAGTCCGCCCGTGTGGCCCGTGCGGTGAGCGGCGGCAGCCACGCGGCGATGGGCTGGTTCTCCCTCGGCGGCAACCTCGGCTTCGCCACCGCGCCCCTGCTGGTCTCCGCCGTCATGGCGACGGGCGGGCTGCACGCCTCACCGCTGCTGGTGGTTCCGGCCCTGGCGGGCGCCCTGCTGTGCGTGGCCGCACTGCGGGCCGCCCGAGCCCAGGGGCGGACGGCCGGTGCCTCCGCCTCCGCCCGTCCGGTCGGCAGTGACGACTGGAGGTCCTTCCTCAAGCTGTCCGGGGCGGTCGTGTGCCGTTCCATCGTGTTCGTCGGGCTGAGCGCCTTCATCTCCCTCTACGCCCAACAGCGCACCGGAGGCGGGGACATCGCCGGAACCGCCGCCCTGTTCGTGCTCTACCTCGGCGGCGCGATCGGCACGGTCGTCGGCGGGGTGCTCGCCGGCCGCTACGGGCGGGTCGCCGTCGTGCGCCGGTCCTACACCGTGACGGTCGTGGCCGTGGCCGGAGTCGTCCTCGTCCCGGGGCCGCTGTTCTATGTCTTCGTCGCGCTCACCTCGGCCGCCCTGTACGTGCCGTTCTCCCTGCACGTCACGCTCGGCCAGGACTTCCTGCCGCGCCGCGTCGGCACCGCCAGCGGGGTCACCCTGGGCCTGACGGCCAGCATCGGGGGCATCGCCACTCCGCTCATCGGTGCCCTCGCCGACGCCACGACGCTGCAGACCGCCCTTGCCCCGCTGATCGTCCTGCCCGCCGTGGGCCGGCTGATGCTGCACCAGCTCGACGAACCCGCCGGGCTGGAAGAGCCGGCCGGCAGGACGGCGTCCCCCGCCACGGAGTCCGTATCGGGCGCACCTGCCAACCCCCCGTCCCTGAAACGGACCTGAGCCCTCACCGCGCGCTGCCCCCGCGGCATACCCCCGCCGCGCCCCGCCGCGCCCCCCGGCGTCCCTCACGTCCTCCGCACGCTCCCCGGTTCGCCCCGCGGCGCCGGCATCGGCTGCCCGGTCGGCCGGGCCGGGGACGTCTCGGGCCGGTGCGGTGCCGTGGGCGACGGTCCGGGGCGCTGCCGCTGCCGGTGCAGCACGCCCGGCGGGCCGGCCGGGGTCGTCACCGCCTGGAGCACCAGCACGGAGAGGTCGTCCTCGACCGGGCCGGTGTCGAAGTCGTGAGCCGCCCGCCGCACCCGTTCCGCGACGGCCTTCGCGCCCAGGCCGACGCACTCCCGCAGCACCTCGGACAGCCCGTCGTTGTCGTCCAACTGCCAGTCCCCGCTGCGCCGTTCGGTGACGCCGTCGGTCACGCACAGCAGGGTCTCCCCGGGCTCCAGGTCGAAGGAGCTGGCGAGGAACTCGGCCCCCTCGTCGATCCCCAGCAGCATCTGCGGGCCCACCGGCGGCTCCACCGAGCCGTCGACGGTCAGCCGCAGCGGAAGCGGGTGCCCGGCGCTGGCGATGGTGACATGGGCGCCGCCCGCCGCGGAGTCGGGCTCCAGCTCCCCGTAGAGCAGGCTCAGGAAGCGCGGCCGGGCGTGCTCCCCGCCGAGCGCCACCGCCTCGGCGCTCTCCTCCGCCATGGCGACGTTCAGCCGGCCGAGCACCGACTCGACGCCGTGGCCCTCGCGGGCCAGCAGCCGCACCAGATGCCGGGCGAGGCCGGTGACCGACATCGCCTCCGGGTCCTTGCCCTGGACGTCGCCGAGCAGGAAGGACCAGCGGGCGTCGCTCATCGGGAACAGGTCGTAGAAGTCGCCCCCCACGGTCAGCCCCTCGCCGTGCGGCTCGTAGACCAGCGCCGTGTCGATGCCGGGGATCCGGGCGAGCGAGATGGGCAGCTGCCGGCGCTGGAGCGCGCGGCTGATCGCGGTCTGCCGGGCGTACTGGCGGGCGGTGACCACTGCCTGGGCCACCCGGCGCGCCACGTCCTCCACGGTGCGCACCACCCCGTCGGTCATGCGCTGCTGCTCCGCCCGGCCGATGATCAGCATGCCCAGGCAGGAGCCCCCGGCGACGAGGGGGAAGGCGAGCGCGGAGCCGCCCGCCCCGTCGGCGTGCTCCGGCCAGGGCCAGGCGATCCCCGCGGTGCGCAGCCGCCCCCGGGGCGGTTCCTTCTCCAGGTCCTCGCGCAGGGCGTCGATCCGGCGCTCGTCCGCGTGCCACACCCGGGACAGCCGCATGCCGCCCGCCTCGGTGCTGAGCCACACCCCGCACCAGTCGGCGAGCCGGGGCACCAGGAGCTGCCCGGCCAGGGCGGCCACCATGTCCTCGTCGAGCTGTCCGGCGAGGAGCTCGCCGGCCTCGGCGAGGAACGAGGACCCTCCGCGGTCGGACCGTTCCGTTCCGTGTCCGCCCAGCTCCCGCAGCGGCGCGGGGGCCGGATTCTCCGGCAGCCGCAGCTCCCGCCGGAGCCCGCCCGGGGCCCCAGCGAGCTGGGACTCGTCCGTCGCGGGTTCGAGCCGGAACCACACCGCCTTCTCGTCGTGCCGGTAGGTGACGCCCCAGGATTCGGCCAGCGCCCCCACCAGCTGGAGGCCGAACCCGCGGCCGTCCCGCCGGGCGTCCAGGCCGCCCCGGACCACGCTGGAGGGGTGGTGGTCCGACACCTCGACGACGACTCCGACCGGCTCCTCCTCGCCCGCTGCCGGGGGCTCCGCCGGTGCCGGTGCGCCGCTGTCCGGGGTGCCGTCCGGGGCGTCCCTCCGGCCGTCGCCGGTCTCCAGGTAGCACACGACGTCGATGTCGGTGCCCGCGTGCATCACGGCATTGGTGACCAGCTCGCTGACGAGCAGCTCGGCGTCGTCCACGAGGCGGTCGGTGATGGCGCGGGACGCGGACAGCCTCGGGACCGGCCGCTCCGCGAGGACGGCGCGGACGAAGGTGCGCGCCCTGGAGGCCGCGAGCTGGTTGGCCGCCAGGCTGGTCCGGGAGACGAACTCGTGAGGCGGGGTGGACAACGGCCTCATATGGGCCCCCTGGTGCATCGGGCGATGAGACCCCTGAGGGGTCCTATACTATGACATACCCGGATACATAGATGACTGCGAATGGGCTGTCATGGCACGTGACTCTGCCCCGCCGGATGCCGCCGTCTCCACCTCGTCATCCGCGGAACTCGAGGGAAAATCCGAAGGTGTCGGCCGGTCCGGATCCGCTCCGGACGGCCACTGGGTGCGTGCGAGTGAGCTACGGCCGATGCTCGCCGCCATGAACTCCCTGTGCGACGGTGACTTCACCGTGCGTGTCGGCAGTGCGGATGAGGGTGTCCTGGCCGAGATGGCCGGTCTCTTCAACCGGATCGTCGCGCGCAACGAGCACCTCGCGTCCGAGCTCCAGCGGGTGCGCGGCGAGGTGGTGCGGCAGGGACGGCTGGACGAGCGGATCGCCGCGAGCCCCGGCCCGGGGTCCTGGGCGACCAATGTGGACGCGGCCAACTCCCTCCTCGAGGCACTCGTCGTACCGGTCGGCAAGGCCACCCGGGTGCTGGACGCGGTCGCCGACGGTGACCTGACCCAGCACGTGGACCTGCACGACGGCAACCGCGAGCTCCGCGGGGACCTCCGGCGCCTGGGCGCCGGGGTGAACCGCATGGTGGACCAGCTCTCGCTGTTCACCGGTGAGGTGACCCGGGTGGCCCGCGAGGTGGGCACCGAGGGCCGGCTCGGCGGCCGGGCCAAGGTGCAGGGACTCTCCGGCGACTGGCGCCATGTGACCGAGGCGGTCAACACCATGGCCGCCCGGCTCACCGCCCAGGTCCGCGACATCGCCGTCGTCACCACCGCGGTGGCGACCGGCGACCTCACCCAGCAGGTGACGGTCGAGGCCACCGGGGAGCTGCTGGAGCTGAAGCTCACCGTGAACAAGATGGTCGACCAGCTGCGGGCGTTCGCCGACGAGGTGACCCGGGTGGCCCGGGAAGTCGGCACCGAGGGCCAGCTCGGCGGGCGGGCGCAGGTCCGCGGGGTCTCCGGGGTGTGGAAGGACCTCACGGACAACGTCAACTTCATGGCGTCCAACCTGACCTGGCAGGTGCGCAACATCGCCCAGGTGACCACCGCGGTCGCCAACGGCGACCTCAGCCAGAAGATCACGGTCGACGCCCGCGGCGAGATCCTCCAGCTCAAGGACACCGTCAACAAGATGGTGGACCAGCTGTCGGCGTTCGCGGACGAGGTGACGCGGGTGGCCCGTGAGGTGGGCACCGAGGGCCGGCTCGGCGGGCGGGCGCAGGTCCGGGGGGTCTCCGGAGTCTGGAAGGACCTCACCGAGAACGTCAACTTCATGGCCGACAACCTGACCTCGCAGGTCCGCAACATCGCCCTGGTCGCCACCGCCGTCGCCCAGGGCGACCTCGGGCAGAAGATCACGGTCGAGGCGAAGGGCGAGATCCTGGAGCTGAAGTCGACGATCAACACCATGGTGGACCAGCTGTCGGCGTTCGCCGACGAGGTGACCCGGGTGGCCCGGGAAGTCGGTACCGAGGGCAACCTCGGCGGCCAGGCCCAGGTCAGGGACGTCTCCGGAGTGTGGAAAGGCCTCACCGACAACGTCAACTCCATGGCGCTGAACCTGACCTCGCAGGTCCGCAACATCGCCCAGGTGACCACCGCCGTCGCCAACGGCGACCTGTCGAAGAAGATCGACGTGGACGCCCGCGGTGAGATCGCGGAGCTCAAGGACACCGTGAACACCATGGTCCAGCAGCTGCGCGCGTTCGCCGACGAGGTGACCCGGGTGGCCCGTGAGGTGGGCACCGAGGGCCGGCTCGGCGGCCGGGCTCAGGTCCACGGCGTCTCCGGGGTCTGGAAGGACCTCACCGAGAACGTCAACTTCATGGCGTACAACCTGACCTCGCAGGTCCGCAACATCGCCCAGGTCGCCACCGCCGTCGCCCAGGGCGACCTCTCGAAGAAGATCGACGTGGACGCCCGCGGCGAGATCCTTGAGCTCAAGACCACCATCAACACGATGGTCGACACCCTCTCCTCGTTCTCCTCCGAGGTGACCCGGGTGGCCCGCGAGGTGGGCACCGAGGGGCGCCTCGGCGGGCAGGCGCGCGTCGAGGGCGTCTACGGCACCTGGAAGCAGCTGACCACCAGCGTCAACGACCTCGCGCTGAACCTCACCACCCAGGTGCGGGCGATCGCCGAGGTCGCCAGCGCCGTCACCCAGGGCAACATGTCGCGGTCCATCTCCGTCGAGGCCCAGGGCGAGGTCGCGGCGCTGAAGAACAACATCAACCTCATGGTGGCCAACCTCCGCGAGACCACCCGCGCCAAGGACTGGCTGGAGTCCAACCTCACCCGGGTCGCCGGCCTGATGCAGGGCCACCGCGACCTCGTCGAGGTCGCCGACCTGATCCTGCGCGAGCTCACCCCGCTGGTGAACGCGCAGTTCGGGGCGTTCTTCCTGGCCAAGGCGGGGGCCGAACCGGGGGAGGGGCTGGAGTTCATCGCCGGGTACGGCGCCGGCCACGACACCCACCACGGACCGCTCCCGGGCTCCGGCACCCCCGGCCGCGGCCTGATCGCCCAGGCCGCGGTGGAGAAGAAGCGCATCCTCTTCGAGTCCGCGCCGCCCGACTACATCACCATCGAGTCCGGGCTCGGCTCCGCGCCCCCGGCCAGCATCGTCATCCTGCCCATCCTCTTCGAGGACCAGGTGCTCGGCGTGATCGAGCTGGCGTCGTTCAGCCGCTTCAACGAGGTCCACCTCGCCTTCATCGACCAGTTCGTGAACACCATCGGCGTCTCGATCAACACCATCATCGCCAACGCCCGTACCGAGGCCCTGCTGTCCGAGTCGCAGCGGCTGACCTCCGAGCTGCGCCAGCGCTCCGACGAGCTCCAGCGCTCCAACGCCGAACTGGAGGAGAAGGCCGCGCTGCTCGCCACCTCCTCGCAGTACAAGTCCGAATTCCTGGCCAACATGTCGCACGAGCTGCGCACACCGCTCAACTCGCTGCTCATCCTGGCCCGGCTGCTCGCCGACAACCCCGACGGCCGGCTCTCCGTGCAGGAAGTGGACTTCGCCTCCACCATCCACCGCTCCGGCTCCGACCTGCTCCAGCTGATCAACGACATCCTGGACCTGTCGAAGATCGAGGCGGGCCGGATGGACGTGCACCCGAAGAAGCTGCCGCTGATCAAACTGCTCGACTACGTGCACGCCACGTTCCGGCCGCTCGCCGGTGACCGCGGCCTCGCCTTCGAGGTCACCGTCGGCGAGGACGTGCCCCGCGAACTCTTCTCCGACGAGCAGCGCCTCCAGCAGATCCTGCGCAACCTGCTGTCGAACGCGATCAAGTTCACCTCGTCCGGCGGTGTGGACCTCAGTGTCGAACGGGTGCCGGGCAGCAAGTTCCCCGAGGAGAGCCTGAAGAACGCCGAGGCCGTCATCGCGTTCTCGGTCAAGGACACCGGCATCGGCATCCCCTCCGAGAAACTCTCGGTGATCTTCGACGCCTTCCAGCAGTCGGACGGCACCACCAACCGCAAGTACGGCGGCACCGGCCTCGGCCTCTCCATCAGCAGGGAGATCGCCGGGCTGCTCGGCGGCCGGATCGTCGCCGAGAGCGAACCGGGCGTCGGCTCCCGGTTCACCCTCTACGTCCCGTCCCGGTACTCCGGAGTGTCCACGGCCGCCGAGCCGCGGACGCTCCCCGCCGCGGCCTCCACCGCCCCGCCGTCGGCCGGACTGACCAAGCGGACCGGCCCGTTGCCGACCGCGGCCGACGCAGCTCCGAGCGGGGTGTACGGCAGCTCCGAGAGCCTCACGGCCCGCCGGACCCGCGCCGCCGACGACGGTGACGACACCTGGCCGGAGACCACCCGGCTCAAGGAGTGGCTGGGCGGCCGCCCCGGCCGGGTCCTCGCCGGGCGCAGCATCCTCATCGTCGACGACGACATCCGGAACGTCTTCGCCCTCACCCATGTGCTCGGCCGTGTCGGCATCACCGTCAAGTACGCGGAGAACGGCCGGGAGGGCCTGGAGGTCCTGGACCGCTCACCCGAGGTGTCCCTGGTCCTGATGGACATCATGATGCCCGAGATGGATGGATACGAGACGATCCAGGCCATCCGGCGCACCCCACGCTTCGCCGACCTCCCCATCATCGCGCTCACCGCCAAGGCGATGCCCGGCGACCGCGAGAAGGCGATCGACAGCGGAGCCCGCGAATACGTCCCCAAACCCGTCGACGTCGACCGGCTGCTCACGGTCATCTGCGACCTGCTCGACCCGCAGGGCGCGGAGGACGGCCCCATGGTGCCCGAGCAGGACGGCGCCGCCCCGGCCGGCGCCGAACGGGACGACGACGATCCCCCGAGGCAGCGGACATGAGCACCCCCGCACCCGAGAAGTCGAGCATCCTGATCGTGGACGACATCGAGGAGAACCTGGTCGCCCTGGAAGCGGTGCTGGGCTCCCTCGACCTGCACGTGGTGCGTGCCCGGTCCGGAGAAGAGGCCCTGAAGGCCATGCTCCGCGAGGAGTTCGCCGTCGTCCTGCTCGACGTCCTCATGCCGGGCATGGACGGCTTCGAGACCGCGGCCAACATCAAACGCCTCGACCAGACCAAGGACGTCCCGGTCATCCTGCTGACCGGCACCGACGCCGGAACGGACTACGCCTACCGGGGCTACGCGATCGGCGCGGCGGACTTCCTGACCAAGCCCTTCGACCCGTGGCTGCTGCGCACCAAGGTCAACGTCTTCCTGGAGCTGCACCGCAAGAACCGCCAGCTCGCCGCCCAGGCCGAGCAGTTGCGGCGGCTGCTGGTCGCCGACAGCAAACCCGGCCGGCCCGCCGCCGACACCGCCGACGCGGCCGAGGCCACGGGAGCCGACTGGGACCGGCCGGCCCAGGACACCGGCGCGAAGACCCCGGGCGCGGAGCCGCGGCTGGGCGACGTCGCCGCGCAGCTCGCCCAGATCGAGCTCCTGCTGCGTGACGCGGAGAGCTCGGGGCGCGGGACCGGGGCCACGGGCGGCACGGCCGGACTCGCCGACCGCATCGCCAACTTGGAACGCGTCGTGGGCCGGCTGCGCGTGAGCGACGACGGATAGCCGGACCGCCGCCATGCCCGCGGTGCGCCGCGCCACAAGAGGTGCCGCGCGACGTTCTCGCCGGTTCACCGAAATCGGTAGGTGTGGTCCCGGTGAACCGGGGTAGGCGCCGCACAACGCGGAAGAAGGGGAGGACCACGTGAGCGCCACGGTATCCACGGCACCGGCTCATCGCGCGACGAGTGAGCCGACGCAGGAGAGCGACACCCGGACGACGGAACTCCCCTGGGTCGAGGACGCGACCAAGGTGGCCCCCCGGGACGCCCGCGAGCTGTCGAAGCTCTTCTTCGACCAGCTGGCGGTGCTGGAGGAGGGCACCCACGACCACCAGTACGCGCGCAACACCCTCATCGAGCTGAACCTCTCCCTCGTCCGCTACGCCGCCTCCCGGTTCCGCAACCGCGCGGACGACATGGAGGACATCGTCCAGGTCGGCACCATCGGTCTGATCAAGGCGATCGACCGGTTCGACCTGTCGCGCGAAGTCGAGTTCACCACCTTCGCCGTGCCGTACATCATCGGCGAGATCAAGCGGTTCTTCCGGGACACCAGCTGGTCGGTCCATGTGCCGCGGCGCCTCCAGGAGCTGCGCATCGACCTCGCCAAGGCGAACGACGAGCTGTCCCAGCGCATGAACCGGGCCCCCACGACCACCGAGATCGCCGAGCACCTCGGGCTCAGCGAGGAAGAGGTCGTCGAGGGGCTCGTCGCCAGCAACGGCTACACGGCCGGATCGCTGGACGTGCCGGTGGACGAGAGCACCGAGAGCGGGAGCGCGACCTTCGCGGAGCGCATCGGCGAACTCGACCCGGCCCTGGAAGGGGTGGAGAACCTCCAGGCGCTCAAGCCGCTCGTCGAGCAGCTCGGGGAGCGCGACCGCCGCATCCTGCAGATGCGGTTCGGTGCGGAGATGACCCAGGCCGAGATCGGCGCCGAGCTCGGGGTCTCCCAGATGCATGTGTCCCGGCTGCTCACCCGGATGCTCGGCAACCTGCGCAGCGGGCTGCTGACCCAGCGCTGAACCGCCGGCCGCGACGGCGGACCGCCAACCGCCAACCGCACCCGGTGCCCGCGGGCACCGGGTGCGGCGGCGTTCAGGCCCGCGGCACGACCAGGGCCAGCAGCGCCGTGTCGTCCCACAGCCGGGCGTCCAGGCCCACCAGGAGCTTCCGCAGGTCGGTCAGGACGCCGTCCGCTCCGGCCGCCGCCGGGCGGGAGACGGCCAGGTGCTCCCGCAGCCCCTCCTCACCGAGCATGCCGCCGCCCGGTGTGCGGGCCTCCGTCAGGCCGTCGCTGTGCAGCAGCAGCCCGTCCCCGGGCCGCATCCGGACGGTGATCCGGGCCATGTGCGGATCGGGCAGCACACCGATCAGCTGCCCGCCCGGCGGGTGCAGCGGCTCCACCGCCCCCTCCCGGCGCAGCAGCAGCGCGGGCGGATGGCCGCCGCCGGCCAGGGTGACGGTGAACCCGTCGCCGTCCGGCGCGAGCAGCCCGAACAGCACGGTGCAGTAGCGGGGGTCGTCGCCCTGCTCCTCGTGCAGCAGCACGGTGTTGAGGATCCGCAGCACCGCCACCGGGTCGGGGTTGTGCACGGCGGCCGACCTGAGGGTGTAGCGGGCCAGTGAGGTCAGCGCGGCGGCTTCCGGCCCCTTGCCGCAGACGTCGCCGAGGAAGAACCCCCAGCGCCGCCCGCCCAGCGGGAACAGGTCGTAGAAGTCGCCGCCCACCTGGTCGGCCGAGGCGATCTCGTAGTGCGCGGCCACGTCCAGGCCCGGTACGCGGGGCAGGGCGGGCGGCAGCAGGGTGCGTTGGAGCACGGAGGCCAGGTGGGCCAGGCGGGCCCGTTCGGTCTCCACCCTGATCCGCATGTCGCGCTCGACCCGCAGCGTACGCATGGCCGACAGCCGCAGCTCCAGCTCGTCCATGACGACGGCGGCGAGATCCGCCAGCGTCGCCAGTTCGCGGTCGCCGATCCGGCGCGGGCGGGTGTCCATGATGTTGACGGTGCCGAGCCGGTGGCCCCCGGAGCCGGTGATCGGGGCGGCCGCGTAGAACCGCACCCCCGGCCCGCCGCGCACCAGCGAATGCGTCGCCGTCCGCGGGTCGCGGCGCGCGTCGGTCACCACGTACGGCCGGCCGTCCAGGATCGCGGAGGCGCACAGTCCCGGTTCCCGGGCGATCTCCGAGACCCCTGGGGGGAGCCCCTGCTGGGCCTTGAACCAGATCCGGTCCCGGTCGACGATCGTCACCGACGCCATCGGGACATCGAAGATCCGCGCCGCGAGACCGGCCACCCGGTCGAAGGCCCCGTCGGCGGGGGTGTCGAGGATCGCGTAGCGGCGCACCGCCGCCAGCCGCGCCCGTTCCCCGGGCCGGTCCGTGGGCGCCGTGCCGCTGGAAGCCGTCGCACTGCTGGAAGCCATCGCGCAGCCCTCCCCTCCGGCAGGCCCACCAACCCGGAAGGAAGGCTTCCACCTGCGAGGACAGCCCATCCTACGGACCCTGCGCAGAACGTCCAGACCTGTCCGCTCGCGGTCCGCACGCGGGGGTCACCGGTGGCCGGCCGCGGCGTCCCGCTCCACCGCGCCGGGGGCCACAGCCGCACCTACGCTGGACGAAGGGGGCCGGGATGCGCGGGAACGCGCGCCTCCGCACGGATCGTCCAGGACCTCTGGAGAGGAGTGGCTCGCCATGGCGGAGCAGCTCAGCACAGCAACGGAGAAGAACGCTTCCCGTGGGGCCGGTGTCTCCACGAGGGCCGCGGCGCCGTCCGCGACGGCGAAGCCGGCGGCACCCACGGAGCGCGGTAGCACCTCCATCGCGGACGGCGTCGTGGTGAAGATCGCCGCGATGGCCACCCGGGACGTGCCCGGCATCCACGACCTCGGCGCCGGCATGGCCCGCACCCTCGGCGCGGTCCGCGAGCGCACCCCCGGCATGCGGCCGAGCGTCGCCCGCGGGGTCAAGGCCGAGGTCGGCGAGCGGCAGGCCGCACTCGACATCGATGTGGTCGTCGAGTACGGCGCCGAGATCACGAACGTCGCCGGCGAGGTGCGGGAGAGCGTCGTCGAGGCGGTGGAACGGATGACGGGCTTCGAGGTCGTCGAGGTGAACGTGGCCGTCGACGATGTGCATCTGCCCGGCGAGGAGGACGAGGAGTCCGAGGGCGCCAGGGTCCGTTAAGTCGGGTCCTCGTCCGGATCGCGGCCCCCGCTCGCGGGGCGGTTCGGGCCCGGTCGGCACGGCACGGGACACGGCCGCACAGCACGATCCCGTCACCGGTGCGCACCGGTGACGGGATCGTGCTGTTCCGCTCCGGCGGGGCCTGTCCCCCCGCCGTCTCAGGCTCCGGATTCCGCTACGGACGGACCGTCACTCCGGGCCGGGCGGAGGTCAGTAGCCGTAGCCGCCACCGGTCGAGCCGTAGGTGTCGGTGGAGCCGCTGTCCGCCGAGGAACCGCTGTCCGCGGCGCCGCCGCTGTAGGACGAGCCCTCCTTCTCGGCGCCGCCGCCCGCCTTGCCCTTGGCCGCGGGGATGGTCTTGCCGCGGTCGTTCTTCGCGTCCTTCTTGATGGCGAACCAGGTGCCGCCCACGCCCTGGCCGTTGGTCTGGCCGGGCTCCTTGTCACCCTTGAAGGTGTACGCCGGCCAGCAGTTGATGGCCTCCTGCTTGGTGCCGTTCGGGGTGGTGAAGGTGAAGAGCAGCTTCGGGTCGATGCCCGCGGCCTTGGCGTCCGCCGCGCTGACCGGCTCCGACGGGGTCCACTTCTCCAGGCACTTGTCGTCGCACGCCGTCTTCATCGGCCACGGGGTGTCCTTGGTGAAGAGGTAGAGCGTCTTGCCGTTCTTGTCCGTCAGCACCTCGCCCAGCTCGGGGCTCTTCAGCACGCCGAGCTTCGGGCGCTCCTTGCCGGACTTCGCACCGTCGGGGGCCGACGCGAACCAGGTGCCGCCGACGTTCTGCCCCTTGGTGTCACCGGCCTTCGCGTCCTTGGCGTAGCGGTACATCGGCCAGCCGCCGACGGTGAGCTGCTCGGTGCCGTCCGAGCGGGTGACCGAGCCGACGAGGTCGGGGTTGAGGCCGGAGGACGCCTTGGCTTCGGCCGCCGGGACGGGCGGCCACGTCTTGGCGCAGTCACCGTCGCAGTTGGACTTGGCGGGGTCGGGGGTGTCCTTGTCGAAGCGGTAGAGCGTCCGGCCCTCGCCGTCCGTCACGATCGGACCCAGCTTGGCGTCGGCCCGCACCGCGAGCTCGCCCGCGGCCTCGGACTCACCCTCCTCCTTCTTGGAGCCCGCGGGGGTGTTGCCCGCAGGGGCGTTGCCCGCCTCGCCCGTTCCGGCGTTCGGAGCGGCCGAACCGGCCGCCGGCTGGACCAGGTCGGTGTTGGCCGGCTTCGCCTCCGAACCGCACGCCGAGACCAGGAGCATGCTCGCAGCCACACCGGCGAGCGACACAGTTCGCCACTTCCCCATAACCAATCCTCACGTTCGCTTGTCTCACCGGGCATCTCCACGCGGCGCTCGGGTCTAGGTACGCAAGCGCCGCGGAGGGTGTTCAACGGACGGCGGGGAGTTTTCGGCGGAGCGCGCCGGGCGGGGGCCGGGGACGCCGTGCGAACAGGCGGTCCCAGGGGCCGCCGCCGGTGGCCGGCGTCCGCTCTTGTGGCAGACCATACGGTAGCGTATGGTCAAACCGTACGTCAGCGTATGGATTCCTCGGGTGCCCGACGAGCAAGGGGAGACCCGTCCTGCGCCGCGACGTGCGGACCGCGGGGGAGCGGGGCGCGCCCCGCCGTCGGCATCGGATGCCCCATGACCTGCCGAACAGGGGACGACAGGTCATGACCTCATCCGCCCGTGCGCCCGGAAGGAGAGTCATGCCCAGCATCGAACTCAGCGCCGGAACCGTGGAGTACGAGGACACGGGAGGGGGCGGCCCGGTCGTGGTCCTGATCCACGGGCTCGGCATGGACGGTTCGCTCTACCGGAAGGTCGTCCCGGAGCTGAGCCGCCGGCACCGCGTCGTCGTGCCCGTGCTGCCCCTCGGCGGTCACCGCACGCCGATGCGCCCGGGGGCCGATCTGTCGCCCCGGGGCATCGGACGGCTCCAGTCGGAGTTACTGGAGCGGCTCGACCTGCGCGATGTGACGCTGGTCGGCAATGACTCCGGTCTGTTCCTGTTCGCCGCGGCCCGCAGCCGGGACCGGATCGCGCGGCTGGTCATCTCCTCCTGCGAGGCCTTCGAGAACTTCCCGCCGGGGCTGCCCGGCAAGGCCGTCTCCCTGGCCGGGAAGCTCCCGGGAGGTCTCTTCCCGGTGGCGCAGGCGCTGCGGGTGCCCGCGCTGCGCCGCGGCCCGACCGCGCTGGGGCGGATGACGAAGCGGCCCGTCCCCGACGAGATCACCGAACAGTGGTTCCGCCCGCTGATCACCTCCCGTGCGGTCCGGCGGGACCTGACGGCGTATCTCCGTTCGGCCCGACCGGGCGACATGCTGGACGCGGCCGAGGGGCTGCGCACCTTCGACCGGCCCACGCTCGTCCTCTGGGCGGCGGAGGACCGGGTGATGCCGCCCGCCCACGGGCGCCGGTTCGTGGAACTGCTGCCGGACGCGCGCCTGGAGGAGGTCGAGGACAGCCGCACCCTCATCCCCGAGGACCGGCCCGACGCGTTCGTCCGGGCGATCGAGGCCTTCATCGGGCCGGTCGGTCGCGGTCGACGTGCTCGGGGTGGGTGAGGTTGGTGCCGGTGCCCGGGTCGAAGATGTGGCCCCGGGCCACGTCGAGCGTCAGCTCCAGGGGGTGGCCCTCCCGGGCCCGGGTGGCCGCGTCGAGCCGGGTGACGATCTGGTCGCCGTGCGAGCCGGTCTCCCGCAGGCCGGAGTCGGCCGCGAGCTCCTCCAGTTCGGCGCTGACGGGCGCTCCCGTCTCCTCGGTGAAGTAGACGTAGACGTCCGAACCCACCGACTCCAGCACGTCCACGGTGACGGTGAAGGTGAACCCGGAGCGGGTGCGCCCCGGGTCCGCCAGCGCCGCGTCCTCGAAGTCCTCCGGGCGGAAGCCGATGATGAGGTCGCGCGGTGCGTTCTGCCGTTCCAGGGCCTGCCGGGTGCGGTCGTCGAGCGGCATGGCGCCCAGTGAGGTGCGCAGGGCGCCGTTCTCCAGCGTGGCGTGCAGGAAGTTCATCGCGGGGGAGCCGATGAACCCCGCCACGAACAGGTTGCGGGGCTCGTCGTAGAGGTGCTGGGGCGTGCCGACCTGCTGCACGAGCCCGCCCCGCAGCACCACGACCCGGTCGCCGAGGGTCATGGCCTCCGTCTGGTCGTGGGTGACGTAGACCGTGGTGGTGCCCAGCCGCTGCTGCAGCCGGGAGATCTGGGTCCGCATCTGCACCCGGAGCTTGGCGTCCAGGTTGGACAGCGGTTCGTCCATGAGGAAGGCCTTGGGGTCCCGGACGATCGCCCGGCCCATCGCCACCCGCTGCCGCTGTCCTCCGGACAGGTTCGCGGGCTTGCGGTCCAGGTGCTCCGTCAGATCGAGGATCCGGGCGGCCTCCTCCACCTTGGTGCGGATGGTCGCCTTGTCGGTCTTGGCCAGCCGCAGCGCGAAGCCCATGTTGTCCCGGACGCTCATGTGCGGATACAGGGCATAGCTCTGGAACACCATCGCGATGTCGCGGTCCTTGGGCGCGCGCTCGTTGACGACCTGGTCCCCGATGCGGAGCGTGCCCTCGGTGATGTCCTCCAGGCCCGCGATCATGTTCAGCGTGGTGGACTTCCCGCAGCCGGAGGGGCCGACCAGGATCACGAACTCGCCGTCGGCGATCGCGAGGTCGATGTCCTTCACGGCGACCGCTCCGTCCGGGTACCGCTTGGTGATGCCCTCGAGAATGATCTCGGCCATGGTCGCTCTTCCTTGTCCTCTGGTCGACGGGCCGCCGTCGGCCCAGGGGCCGGGGGATCCCCGGGTGGCCGGTCAGCCCTTGACCGCCCCGGAGGTCAGTCCGGCGACAATCCGCCGCTGGAACAACAGTACGAAAATGATGATGGGGATGGTGATCACCACGGCGGCCGCGGCGATCGAGCCGGTCGGCTGCTGGAACTGCGAGCTCCCGGTGAAGAACGCGATGGCGGCGGGCACGGTCCGGGCCGCCGTGGTAGAGGTGAG
This sequence comes from Streptomyces sp. bgisy100, assembly GCF_057709105.1. NCBI lineage: Bacteria > Bacillati > Actinomycetota > Actinomycetes > Kitasatosporales > Streptomycetaceae > Streptomyces > Streptomyces sp. bgisy100. Next base: position 177,516 of record NZ_JBYITE010000003.1, on the reverse strand, counting down.
CGAGATCGCGAACAGGAAGTCGTTCCAGCAGAAGATGAAGACGAGGATGGCCGTGGTGAAGACGCCCGGTGCCGCCAGCGGCACGATCACCAGCCGGAACGCCTGGGCGGCCGTGGCGCCGTCCACCTTGGCGGCCTTCTCCAGATCCCAGGGGATCTCCCGGAAGAACGCCGACAGCGTGTAGATCGCCAGCGGCAGCGAGAACGTCATGTACGGGATGATCAGCCCCGGCCAGGTGTCGAACAGGCCCAGGACCCGCTCGATGTTGAACAGCGGCGACACCAGCGAGATCGGCGGGAACATGGCGATCAGTAGCGACATGCCGATGAGCAGCCGCTTGCCCGGGAAGCGCAGCCGCGCCACCGCGTAGGCGGCCATGGTGCCGAGCACGACGGCGATCAGTGTCGCGATGAGCGCGATGCCGATCGAGTTGATCAGCGCCCGGGTGAACTCGGAGGTCTCGAAGATGCCGCGGTAGTTCTCCAGCGTCCACCGGGACGGGACGAAGTCGCCGTCCGTGAGCGTGCTGGGGTCCTTGAACGAGAGGGCGGCGATCCACCACACCGGGAACAGTGCGTAGAGCACCACCACCAGATTGACGACGGTCCAGCCGAGGGCGTGCCGCTTGCCTGCCTCCGCCATCAGCGTTTCACCTCCGAACCGGGTGCGGCTGTGCCGAAGAGCCTGATGAAGACGAAGGCGATGACCGCGACGCAGATGAAGATCAGCACCGAGATCGCCGATCCGATGCCCAGGTTCAGCGCGGTGAACAGGTTGTCGTAGCCCAGGATCGACACCGACCCCGTGTCATGGGCGCCCGCGGTGAGCACGTAGATGTTGTCGAACACCCGGAACGCGTCGAGGGTGCGGAACAGCAGCGCCACCAGGATCGCGGGCTTCATCAGCGGCAGGATGACCAGGAAGAACCGCTGTCCGGCGTGGGCGCCGTCCACCATGGAGGCGCGCAGTGTCTCCTCCGGCACCAGGGCCAGCCCGGCGAGCAGCAGCAGCGCCATGAACGGCGTGGTCTTCCACACCTCGGCCAGGATGATCAGCCCGATGGCCGGCCACTGCTCGGTCAGCGGCGCGCTCCCCGGGGGCAGCAGCCCCGCGAGGTACCCGAGGTCCGGCGTCCAGGCGTACTGCCAGGAGAACGCCCCGACCACCGTCACGATCCCGTACGGGACCAGGATCGCCGTCCGGACCGTGCCGCGGCCGAAGAGGGTGCGGTGCATCACCAGGGCGAGGCACATGCCCAGGACGAGTTCGATCGCCACCGACACCGCGGTGATCAGCACGGTCACCCAGAATGCCGTCCACCAGAACGGCGAGCTGAGCACGGCGCCGTAGTTGCGGAGGCCGATGAACTCCGCCCGCGCGGGGAAACGCAGGTCGTAGCGCTGGAGGGAGAGATACACGGCGTACCCGATGGGGTAGGCCGTCACGGCGAGCATCACCACGACGGCCGGAGCGCACAGCAGCCAGCCGAGCCGACGCTCCTGCCGGGCCCCGGTCGACAGCGCCCGGTCCGCTGCCGGGGGCGCGCCGCCGACCGGTACCTCCTGACGGCTCATCGCGTACTCCCTGCGGGCACGGGATCGGGCAAGGGATCGGGCGTGGCATCGGGCACGGGATCGGGAACGGCCACGGGTGCTGCCACGGGTACTGCCACGGGTACTGCCACGGCTACGGAAAGGCGCTCGGCACCCGGCTCGGCGACCGACTCGACAACGGACTCCGCCCCGGGACGGACGTGCGGACGGCTCACGGGACCAGCCCCTCGGACCGCAGCGCCTGCCGGATCTGCTCCGAGGCCTCGGAGACGGAGCTCACCGGCGCGATGCCGGACGGGGGAGAGAGCGCGTGGGAGATCGCGATCGACACGTTCTGGTAGGCCGGGGTCTGCGGCCGGATGCTCGCCGTCTCCAGCGCGTCGAGCACCACCCCCGAGAACGGATAGCTCTTCCGCAGGGCCGGGTCGGAGTACAGGCTCCGCAGGGTCGGCGGCAGGCCGCCCTGCAGGGCCGCGGCCAGCTGGTTCTCCCGGTTGCGCAGGCAGAGGGCGGCCTCGAAGGCCTCGTCGGGGTGGCGCGAGTACTTCCCGATCGCCAGGTCGATGCCGCCGATCGTCGCGTGGGACGGCCGATCGGTGTCGACCCGCGGGTAGGGCGCCCAGCGGAAGTGCCGGAACAGCCGCGGGTTGTTGGTCTTCATCGACGGATAGACGAACGGGTAGTTGATCTCGAAGGCCGCCGTGCCGGACTCCATGGCCAGCCGGTTCTCGTCCTCCATCTGGTTGGACAGCGACGGGTCGGCCGCCGGGGACGTCGCCAGGTCGTGCATGATCTGCGCGGCCCGCACGGCGGGCGGGCCGAGGGAGGGCGCGGACGCGTTCGGCGTGAGGATGCTGCCCCCGGCGCTCGTGACCAGGGAGTTGAACCAGACGGTGAGCCCCTCGTACTGGGCTCCCTGGATCTCCACGTAGTGCGGCTTGCCCTCGGCGGCCAGCCGCCGGGCGATGTCCAGCATCTCCGCCCAGGTCCTGGGCGGCTTCGGGACGAGGTCGTCGCGGTACCACAACAGCTGGGTGTTGGTGTTGTACGGGGCGGCGTACAGCCGGCCCTGCCAGGTCGCCGTCTGCAGCGGGACCCGCAGGGTGTCCGCGACGGCCTGCCGCCGGGCCGCCCCGGTCCACGGCCGGATCCAGCCGGCCTCGGCGAACTCGGGGGACCACGTCACGTCGAGCCCGAGGATGTCGAGCGAGCTGTCCTGGGCGGCGAGCCTGCGCACCAGCTGCTGCCGCTGGCCGTCCGCCGTGCGGGGCAGCTTGTGGTAGCTGATGGTGTAGCGGCCGTCCGACGCCTTGCTGCAGCTGTCGGCCGCCTTCTGCAGGGCGCCCGAGTCGTCGGGGAAGTTGTACCAGTTGAGGGTGGGGCGGCCGGCGGTCTGCTCGCCTCCGCAGGCGGTGAGCAGTGACGCCGCCAGCAGCGGCGCCACGGCGAGGGCGCGCAGCGTCCGGGGGCGCCGGGCTCGCGCACCGCGCCCGGGCCGGTGCCCCGCGGCCGGGCCGACCCGTCCGTCCATGCGTCCTGCACCTCATTCCGGGGCCGGTGGCACCACGGGCGTCACCCTGCGCAGTTCTCCGTCACAGGGACCTTAGAGCGGGGGCAAATCGATATCAAGCGCTATGAAAGCGTCAGAGATGGATTTATCAGTCGTTTATCCAGGTGAGGGCTCCGTGTGCTGCGGTGGGTGAGGGCCCGGGGAGGGGATGCGTGTCGAGCCCCTCGGTGATGATGAGTCGTCAATAATCGCGATGGCGGCAGCTGTCGGGGGTCCCCGGCTTCCGGGCTGCCGAGCGCGCCGGGCCGGCCCGCCGATATCTTGGGCGCAGGTCGCTCTGCCCGGCCGGTCCCGTCACCGTCACGCCGTCGCCGCTCGAGGAGAAGCGCCCATGACCGCCGACCACGGCTCCCCGCTGAAGCTGCCCCTCGTGCCCGAGCGGCGCAACATCCGGGACCATGTGGCCCACGCCCTGCGGGCCGCACTCATAGCCGGTGAACTGCGCCCCGGACTGGTCTACTCCGCTCCCGCGCTCGCCGGACAGTTCGGGGTCTCTCCGACCCCGGTCAGAGAGGCCATGCTGGACCTTGCCAAGGAGGGCATGGTCGAGCCCGTCCGCAACAAGGGCTTCCGGATCACCGCGGTCTCCGAACGCGACCTCGACGAGTACACCGAGATCCGGCGCCTCGTCGAGGTCCCGCTGATGGGCCGGATCGCCCGCACCGCCCCGCGGGCCGAGCTGGAGGCGCTGCGCCCGGTCGCCGCGCGGATCGTCGAGGCGGCGCGCGCGGGCGATCTGATCGGCTATCTGGAGCACGACCGGCGCTTCCATCTGTCGCTACTGGCCCTGGCCGGAAACGAACGGCTGGTGGAAGTCGTCGGCGACCTGCGCAAGCGCTCCCGCCTCTACGGGCTGACCGGCCTCGCGGAACGCGGCGTTCTCGTCGCCTCGGCGGAGGAGCACGAGCGGCTGCTGGATCTGCTGCTCGCGGGGGACGCCGAGGGTGCCGAGGCGTGCATGGGCGACCATCTGGGGCACGTCCGCACGCTGTGGGCCGAGGGCCGGTCGGCCGGCGGTGGCGTTGAGGGGGATGCGGGGGGCGGTGCGGAGGATGGCGCCGACGTGGACGGAGGCAGCGGCTCCGGGGGTGGAGCGCGGCGGTGAAGCGGGTGGTGGCCCCGGCGCGACTCCCGGCGGGTGGCGCGCTCCACAGGTGAACGGGCGTCATATGAGGGGGAGTTGATATCCCGACCGTGTCGGCGGACACGGCAGGGTGTGCCGCAGCCGACGTCCGGCGGTGAGCGGCGTGCGGGGTGACACTCCACCGACCTTGACGCTCTGTCATTTCTTGGCCGGTTCTTCTCTTCTCCCCGTCAGTAAAATGTCACACCCTACTCTCGACTGCGCGGCCCCGGCCGCAACCCTCCGTTGAGAGGACCCCACCCATGCCCACGCTCAGACGTCCCCACCGTCGAGCTCTGACCGCCGGGCCGGTGCTCGCCCTGCTGGCCGGCCTCTGCCTCTCGCCCGTCGCCCAGGCGGCCCCCGCCGCATCGCGCCCGGCCGCCGCACCCGCGCCCGGCGCGGACCGCCCGGCGTCCGCCCCGCACGACCGTGACCACGCCGTCCGGCTCGCCAAGGCGCCGGCCGTCTCACCCGCCACCGTCCCCGCCCCGCTCACCCCGGAGGGCACCCGGCTCACCGAGGCGCCGCAGGGCGCCGTACGGACCGTCGTCCCGGGCCGGCCCGGGACCGGGACCGGGGCGGCCGTGCCCTGCACCCGCGCCGACGTGGGACGCCTGAGCCCGTCCGGACTGGCGGACTTCCTCACCGCGCCCGACGTCACCGTGGAGAACTGCCTGCGGAATCTGGTGTGGACCTACGACGCCGACCTGGCCCGGGTGCTCACCCCGCAGCACGCCCAGGCCGTCCTGTCCCGCATCGCCGCCGTCTCCCCGCAGAACGACGGCAGCAACTCCGGCCACCTGTACGAGCTGTGGTGGTTCCTGCACGCCGCCGTCTACCACGACTGGTACCGGGACGACATCGACCTCGGGGGAGCGGCCTTCGCCGCCGCTGTCCGTGGCGCCGCCGACGCGTTCACGGCCAACTCCCACGCCTTCGACGACACCGCCCTCGCCGGCGGCACCCTGCACGAATTCATGATCGTGCTGGACACCGAGGGGGTGCGGCAGCACTTCCTCGGGCTGCTCAAGAAGCTGCTGCGGGCCGTCGACGGCAGCACCGACCAGTGGCGCAGCCAGGTCCGCCGCACCGCCGCCCTCGACGCCCTGGTCCTCAACTTCCGCGGACTGACCACCTCCGACGACGGCTTCGAGGCCGCCGTCGCCGCCGACTCCGACTACCGGGCGGCGCTCCGCGCGTTCAGCGGTTACACCCATCTGGCCGCCGAGCACAGCTGGCTGATCCGCGACGGGCTCAGTGAGTACGGACGGCTGAGCACCCTCGCCCCCGTACAGCAGGAACTGCTCCGCGACCTCCAGCAGTTGTTCCCCGTCGTCACCGAGCGCTTCCAGCGGCTCTCCGCGCCCTGGCTCGCCCTCGCCTCCTGGCTGGAGCACCACCGGCTGTGCGCCCCGCACCGGGCCTGCCGTTCCGACGTCGAGGCCGAGGTCTTCCCGCGCGCCTACCGCTACGAGGACGGCGGCATCGAGACCCGCACCGCCCTCGACAACCCCACGGTGGAACAGCTCTACTACGCCTCCGTGCAGGTCAAGGCCCAGTTCTTCCGGATCCTCGGCGCGCACGAACCGCTCGCCGCGGACCCCAACAGCAAGCTCAGCATCCGGCTCTACGCCTCGCGCGCCGACTACGAGAGGTTCCACCCGTACCTCTACGACATGGGCACCGACAACGGCGGCGTCTACATCGAGAACGGGGCCACCTTCTACACCTACCAGCGGCGCGTCCCCCAGGACTCCCGGCTCACCCTCGAGGAGCTCTTCCGGCACGAGTACACCCACTACCTCAACGGCCGCTTCGCCGTGCCGGGCTTCTTCGGCGAGGGACCGTGGTACGAGGGCGACCGCACCACCGCGTTCGACGAGGGCATGGCCGAGTACCTGGCCGGGGCCACCCGCGGCGACGGGGTGAAGCAGCGCAAGGACCTGATCGGCTCCGTCATGCGCGACACCCAGAACGGCGGCCCCCGGATGACCGTCCGTCAGCTGCTGCACGCCGAGTACGCCCGGGACGGCTTCCGCTTCTACAGCTACGCCGGCTCGTTCTTCGCGATGCTCGGCCGCCACTGGCCGGAGCTGCTCACCGAGATGTACGGCCATCTGCGCTCCGACGACGTGGCCGGCTTCGACGCGTTCCGCAACCGGCTCAGCGGTGACGCCGAGATCCAGAAGGCCTACGACCGCTATCTGGACGAGCGGATCGCCGAGTACGACGACCTGTTCGTGCCCCGCACCGAGTACACCCCGCTGCGGAAGCTGTACGCCACCCAGCCGAAGGCCGTGGAGAACAGCCTGCGCGAGGCGACCCGGCAGACCCCGGCGTGCGAGCAGAGCGCCAGGGCCGACATCCCCCGCTTCACCTGCACCGGCCGGATCACCGCCCGGCTCGACGACGGCAGTTCGCCCGGCGCCGTCAGCAAGGCGATGGCGGCGACCGTCGACTACTTCATCCTGGAACGGGCCGCACCGGCGATGAACAATCTGGCCGACATGGTCTGCCAGTACGACAAGGCCACGGTCTGGGCCGACCGGACCGCTGCGACGGCGGACTACTCCTGCACCGGACCCCTCCGTCCGTAACGCCGTGACCTGCGAGGACGGCCGCTCCCCCGAGGGGAGCGGCCGTCGTGCGTACATCTCGGAGATGACCTTCGGGCGGCGGTTGTCAGACCAGGGGTTGACGTCACAACCAGCGTGGGGGCTGATTCGATGAAGATCCCCGATCTCATAGTTTTGTGTGGAAGGCACATCGATCAGGAAGACAGGGATCATGTACGGCAAGGCGTTCGCCCCCGAATACCAGGGAGCCCTCGGCTCCTCCCTCTCCGTGAACTCCTCCTACGAGGAGGTTCTGGCCAAGGCGAGTGAGGAACAGCGGCAGTCGGTCCTGGAGTTCGCGCGGGCCGGACTGGCCGTGGCCGAGGCGAACCGGCGGCTCGGCCGGGTCGAGGACGCCGAACGTGCCTGGCGGGAGAGCTACCGGGCCGCCCGGCGGGCCGGGGACCGGGGGGCGATGGCCTGGGCCCTGTGGAGCGGCGGCACCCTCGCCCGGCAGTGCGGCCGACTGCCCCTCGCCCGCCGCTGGCTGGCCGCCGCCGTCGAACTGGCGGAGCAGGGCGGGGACCGGCTGGCGCTCGGCTACTCCGTCGCCGGCCTCGCCGAGACCGGCCGGATCCAGGGCGACTACGAGGCCGTCCGCGAACTGCACGAACGCCTGCTCGCGGAGGCCCGGGAGCACGGCGAGGCCCGGCACATGGTGTGGGCGCTCTCCGGCATCGCCCAGATGCACCGCAACACCGGCTCCTACGACACGGCGCTCGCCATGTTCGAGGAAGGAGCCGAAGTCGCGGGCAACTCCGACGACTTCCGCGGCCGCGCCTGGGCCCTGCGGGGCATAGCCGATGTGCTCTCCCTCCAGGGCCGGCCGGAGCGGGCGCTGGAGCTGTTGTCCGAGGCGGAGCAGATCTGCCGCACCATGGACCTCTCCAGCGCCCTGGCCTACAACCGGAAGATGCGGGGCAATGTGCTCTTCCGGGACGGGCGGTACGAGGAGGCGGGCCGGGTCTACGCCGACGCGCTGCGGCAGTTCGAGCAGATCGAGGAGCCGCGGGGCGAGGCGCTGTCCCGGCTCGGCCTCGTCAAGTCGCGGTCCCGGCTGGGCCGTCCGGACCGGGAGACCCTGGCCGACCTCGACGAGCTCCGCCGCACCTTCGAGCGCATCGGCCTGGAACAGGCCCGGGACAGCGTCGCATCGTTCCGCGCCGAACTGACGGGCGGCGCGCGGGCGGCGTAGCCCGGCCTCATGCCCCGGGGCCCGGTGCCCCGGCCAGACGGAACAGGTACGCCGCGACGGGGCGCGCCCTGGACGCGGTCGCCGCGCTGCTGCTGGAGGACGGCTACGAGGCGGCGGGCCCGCGCGGTAACGGACGGGCGCGCGCTCACCTGCCACCGGCTGTGCCGAGCCGGTGGCAGTCACCGGCGGGATCGTGCACATTGAGGTCATGACGAATGATCAGCCCGCGCCGTCGCAGATCGACACCCGTCTCCCGCACTCCGCCCGGATGTACGACTACTGGCTCGGCGGCAGCAGCAACTTCGCCGCCGACCGGGCCCTGGGCCAGGCCATCGAACAAGCCATCCCCAGCATCCGGACGATGGCCATGGAGAACCGCAGATTCCTCGGCCGCGCCGTGCGCTACATGGCCGGGGAAGCCGGGATACGGCAGTTCCTGGACATCGGCACCGGCGTCCCCGCCGCGGGTGACACCCACTCGGTCACCGGGATCGTCGCACCGGACAGCCGGGTCGTCTGTGTGGACAACGACCCGATCGTGCAGGCGCACGCCGAGTTCCACGCCGACTCCCTGACCGACGGCGACGGCCGCGGCCGCACCGTCTACCTCCAGGCCGATGTGCGCCGGCCCGAGGAGATCCTCCGGGCCCCGGCGCTCACCGGCACGCTCGACCTCGAACAGCCGGTCGGGCTACTGCTGGTGGCGATGCTCATGCTGGTCAGCGACCGGGAGGACCCCTGGGCCGCCGTGACCACTCTTCTCGACGCGCTGCCGGCCGGCAGCCACGTCGCCATCACCCACCCCAGCCAGGACTTCAATCCGGAGGCGATGGCGGACGTCGTCCGGTCCGCCGAACAGAGCCGGATGACACTGGTACCGCGGGACCGGAGCCAGGTCGAGCGGTTCTTCGGGGACTGGGAACTGATCGACCCCGGCATGGTTCCGGTGATGGGCTGGCGCCCGGAGGGCGAGCCTCCGGAGAACCCGAACGCCGCGTACTACTGGGCGGGCGTCGCACGGAAGAAGGCATAGGGCTCACCGGGGGACGGGCCGAGACGGTGCACTGCCCGGGACCGCGACGCTTCGCGGCCTCCGGGAGGGGCAGCTGCACCTGGCGCTGCGTCAGTTCGCTGTGCCGGTGACGGAATCGGGGTGCGGAGCCGGTCGGGTGCGCGGGTACCGGAGCAGGGCCCGTCCACCGACGGCGAGCAGCGTCAGCTCCAGGGCCGCCAGCGCCGCGGTCTGAGCGCCGTTCACCGTCAGGACCGCTGACGGGAGACCGCTGCCGTGCAGGAAGAACAGGATGACGCTGTGCTCCAGCAGCACCGGAATCCCCAGCACGGCCAGCGCCGACGGGAGCAGGGCGCTCCACGACGCCGGTGCGTCACCGGTCTGCCCGGCGGCACGGGCCCCGGCCCCGTCGGCCTGCCCGTCCGCGGCCGTACCGGACGCCGCGCGTCGGCGGTCCACGGCCCGGAGCGCCAGGCACAGCACCCCCGCGGCCAGGAAGACCCACCCGTATCCCTCGTCGTAGACGGGCAGGAACACCTGGGTCACGATGCCGCCCAGCATGACGACGAAGCAGGCCGGGAGCAGCGGATCAGCGGTACGCCGGGGCAGTTCGGGGCGCGGCGCCCCCGCGTGGAAGGCGCTCACCAGGGCGCACACCACGAGAAGCTCCAGCCCGGCCAGTGCCGTGGACGGGAACGGCGCACCCTCCAGGGACAGATCCCCGGCCGCCCGCAGCAGTCCGGGGGCGAACGCCGCCATCGAGCACACCCCTGCGAGCCGCCACCGTCCGGCGAGCAGAGCCGCACAGGCACCCACCCAGCCGAGCGGTAGCCAGGACGCGGCGAGCGACCACGGCCCCCCGGAGCCCCGGCCGGTCAGGGAGTCGAGCACGCCCCGCCGCTCCTCGGGGGCGCCCGCCAGCAGCGTGGCCACATCGGTGAGGAGATACAGCAGCGTCGCCGAACTCAGCGCCACCACCCCCAGAAACGCCACCAGCCGCGCGACCCGGCCGTACGCGGCGTAGCGCGGTGGCGCGGCGGGGCCGGCCAGCCGGCTGCGGACCGCCAGCGCGAGCACACCGGCCACCTCGCGGGCGCCGGGCCGGCCGAGGGACGTCTCCTCGTCGAGCGGTTCGCGCTCGGAGAGGAAGGTGTCGACCATCTCCTCCTCCCGCTCCTGCCGGTAGTAGGCGGGCAGGACGCGCAGCAGTACCCGGAAGCGCTCCTCGACCAGTGTCGTCGTGGTCCCGGTCATGCGGCTCCTCCTGCTCCGGCGGGACGGGTGCGGCCCGAGGGGCGCGGCGACGGCGCCTTCGGGGGCCGGTGCCCGGTCAGGCGCTCCTCCGCGGCGCGCACGTTGGCGGCCATCCGCGCCTTCTCGGCCTCGAGCGCTTCGGTGCCGCTCTCGGTCAGGCGGTAGTAGCGGCGCAGCCGCCCCTGGTGGACCTCGTCGTGGTCGTGCTCCACGAGCTCCTCGCCGGTGAGCCGGTCCAGGACGCCGTAGAGCGTGCCGACGCGCATCTCGACGCGGCCGTCGGAGAGTTCGGCCGCTTCCTGCTTGATGCCGTATCCGTGACGCGGGCCGTCCAGCAGGGCCAGCAGGACGAAGAACCCCGCTTCGGTCAGTGGTCGTGATGCCATGGTCCCCACCATACATCGGATGCCGATATATGACGGGGGCGAAGGGATGGAGCATGCCCAGAGGATGCACGCTCCCCGGGAACCGGTCGGCCTGTTCCCGGGACGAGTTCCCCGACGGGAGCGGGCCTGCCCTGCTCCGCCAACACTTCGTGGTGCCCCCGGCCTTCACCGGGAGCACCACGAAAGCGGAACGGAGGCCGACCTCCGGCGCCTGCACCAACAGGCCGCCTACACGTACAAGTAGGAGAAGCTGGTGCTCGTCCCGGCCGGGGTGACCACGGTGATCGGCACGGTGCCGGTTCCGGGGGGCGCGGTCGCGACGATCAGGTTGTCGGAGATCACGGTGAAGCTGGTCGCCGGTGTGGTGCCGAAGTTCACCGCGGTGGCGCCGGTGAATCCGGACCCGACGATGGTCACCAGGTTGCCGCCGGTCGCCGGACCGGTGGGCGGGACGGCCGTGACGATCACCGGCCCCGGAACGCCGATGTACAGGTACGGGAAGCCGTTGCTGGTCCCGTTGGCCGTGGTGACGGTGACCTGCACGGTGCCGCTCCCGGGCGGGGCGACAGCGGTGATCACGTTGTCGGAGACCACGGTGAAGCTGGTCGCCGGGTTGGCGCCGAACTTGACGGCGGTGGCGCCGGTGAACCCGGATCCGACGATGGTCACCAGGTTGCCGCCCGACGCCGGGCCGGTCGGCAGGAGGACCGCGAAGACGATGGGCGGGGCGGCGGCGAGTGCCGCTGCCGCGTCGTGCTGTGAACCGACCTGATTCGACATGGAAGTTCCTTCTTTCTCTCGCGGTCCTCGGGGGTGAAGTCCGGCGGGGGGGCGGTGTCCGGATGAGTCCGAAAGGCCCGCGAGAATTGGCGGGTAATTCCCTCTCCCATCAAGAGAATCGGATATGTTGGAAGGCCGGAAGGCGTATCTCATGCCTGCTGTGGCGTGAGGTGGTGAATACGAAAATCCAACAAGCGGCGGGGGATTGGGGTTCCACGCTGGCGCACACCGTTGGCGGTTCCCTTGATATTTTCGATGAATTGTCAACTGCTGGAAATGTGTGCCAGGTCGGTCGAGTTGAGGCCTTGCGGGGGCGGTGCCGAGAGCGGCTCGACCAGCGGACGGCGCCCTGTGAACGGATCGTGAGCCGAACATGAGGGGTGTGGCCCACTCTCGTTGTGTGCCGGTCGCAGCGGCAATCCGCGTGTGCTGTACCCCCGGTAGCACTTCCGTTCCGGCCGTTCGGAGTTGACGCACACCCCCGATGGGTGCCGCCTTCCCGGGACGGTCCTCACCCGGAGTCGTGAACGGAATAGCAGGACGCAATCCGCACGTCAGGTGGAAGGCAAGGGAAGCAGAAATGAACGGACGAGTGCGCAACGTTCTCCCGGTCGGCGGAGGCCGGCGGGCGAAGTCGGCCACGGTGGGAGGCATGGTCCTCGCGGCATCGCTGTGCCTGACCGTCACCCCGGCGCAGGCGGACGGAGGAGGCCTCGGCAGCAGCGGGGGGCTCATAGGGTCGGCGCAGGGCGCGTACAACCCGGCACCCGGTCCCGACCCGATGGACGACCCTCAGAAGCGCGCCGAGTTCCTCTCGAACTGCGGTGACAAGTGCACCATCACCAGCGGCACATTCGTCAGCGACGCGACGGAGGGGACGCCGGAGCGGGTGTCGGAATTCCACGACACCTGCGCCGCCACCGGATCCTTCAGTTACAAGGAGGAGGAGACCACGGGCAACGGCCTCGTTGTCAGCATGGGCCTGAAGGTTCCCGCCGTCATGGGCGTCGAAGTTCTGCCGAAAATCGACTACACCCAGGTCCACACCCAGACCACGGGCATCACCGACACGGTCAATCAGGACCAGCCCTACACCATCTACTGGCTGGACAAGGTTCCGATGACCCAGACACTGCGGGGTAACTGGTCCTACGAAGGGGATTCCGTCAAGGGCCTTGCGGCGCGCGAGTTCCCGGATGTCGAGGCCGACGTGACGTACACCGCCTTCCGAAAGCAGTCCCGCCCGATGACCGAAGAGGAGAAGGTCTCCCGCTGCGGCAACGCCAGCCCCTCCTGAGGCTGCCGCCCCCCACAAACCCACCGCCCGCCTCTCCGGACAGCACGGACCGGGCCGTCCGGCGACCCAACCGGACGGCCCGGCGTTCGAGGCCTGTCCTCCGGGCCGCTCACCTCATCGGGAGCCGGTCCCGGCCTGTCCGGACCGAGCCGGAGGACAGGCACGCCGCGGGGTGCGCTACGTCTCCGTTCCGTCGGCCGGGCCGGCTCCCGGGGCGAAGGGTTCCTCGCCGTTCCGCAGTTCCAGACCCATGTGCTGGGCCAGGCCCGTGGCGAGCGCCGCCAGCGTCGGGTGCTTCCAGACGAAATTGGCGGCCAGCCGCACCCCGAGGCCGGACTCCAGCCGGGCCCGCAGCTCCATGGCGAGCAGCGAGTCGAAACCGAGCGACTTCAGCGGGGTCTGCGGGTCGAGGGTGGTGCCCCCGAGCCGGAGCACCGCCCGGATGTGGTCGGAGAGATACGCCTCCAGGGCGGCCCGCCGGCCCAGTCCGGAGGTGATGGAGCGCAGATCCGTCGGCACGTCGGACGCCCGTCCCGCCCCGGGGGCCCCGTCCTCGTCCGGGGCGGAGACGAACGAGCCGAACAGTGACGAGTGGCGTCCGGACGGGAGGATCCAGCTGTCCGGATCCCCGGGAATGACCCCGGTCTGGACGCGCCCGTGGGCGAGCAGCGCGCCCAGGGCCTCGAAGCCCTCCTCGGTGGGGATGGTCCGGTAGCCGCGGTCGGCGAAGTCGGTCGCCACCCCGGTCTGGCCCCAGGGGCCCCAGTTGACGGCGAGGGTGGGCAGGCCCCGGGCGCTGCGCCAGGCGGCGAAGCCGTCCAGCCAGGAGTTGGCCGCGGCGTAGACGCCCTGGCCCGGGTTGCCCAGCAGCGAGGCCATCGAGGAGAACACCACGAACCAGTCCGGGGACTGTCCGGCGCAGGCCTCGTGCAGTCGCCACGCCCCGGTCACCTTGGGCCGCCACACGCGGGCCAGCTGATCGTCGGTGACATTGGTGATGACGGCGTCGTCGAGGACCATGGCCGAGTGGATGACCCCGCGGAGCGTCGAGCCGTCCACACAGGCGGCGTTCAGCAGGTGTTCCGCGGTGCCGGGCTCGGCGATGTCGCCGAGGGCGACGGTGACCCGGGTGCCCGTGGCGCGCAGTTCCCCGATCGTCCGCTCGGCGGCGGGGGAGGGGCGGCTGCGGCCGTTGAGGACGACATGGGCGGCCCCTTGGTCCGCGAGCCAGCGGGCCGCGGCGAGGCCCACGCCCCGCAGTCCGCCGGTCACGACATAGGCGCCGCCCGGCCGGACCGGGGGCGCTCCTCCGGGCAGCACGGCCGTGGTCGTGCCCTCGTCGGGCACGGTCAGCACCACCTTGCCGATGTGGCCCGCCCCGGCCATGAGCCGGAAGGCGTCGGTGGCCCGGGAGAGCGGGAAGGTCCGGCAGGGCAGCGGCATCAGCCGGCCGTCGGCGAACTCGTCGAGGACCTCCCGCAGGACCGCGGCGAACACCTCGGGACGGTTGTGCTGCAGACCGATGAGGTCCACCGCGCTCAGCGTGACGTTCTCCCGGAAGGGGGCGAGCCCCAGCGGCGCGTCGGCGAGGATGTCCCGCACCCCCAGCTCGACGAACCGGCCGAACGGGCGGAGCGTCCGCATCCCGGCTCCGATCGCCGCGCCGGAGAGCGAGTTGAGGACGAGGTCGACGCCTTCGCCCCCGGTGGCGGTCCGGGTCCGTTCGGCGAAGTCCAGCGACCGGGAGTCCATCACGTGCCGGATGCCCAGCTCCCGCAGATGGCCGCGCTTCGCCTCGCTGCCGGCCGTGGCCAGCACCTCGGCGCCCAGCCGCCGGGCCACCGCGATCGCGGCCAGCCCGGTGCCGCCGGTGGCGGAGTGGATCAGGACCCGTTCGCCCGCGGCGAGCCGGCCCACGTGCCGCAGTGCGTACCAGGCGGTGAGGAAGGCGACCGGCAGGCCAGCCGCGGCGACCGGGCCGAGCCGGGCCGGGACCGGGGCGACGGCGGCGGCCGGCACGGTGACGAACGAGCCGAAGGCGCCGCCCCGCAAGTCCACCGCCAGCACCGGGTCCCCGGCCCGCAGGTGGTCGACCCCGGCTCCGACGGCGGTGACCACGCCCGCGCACTCGAAGCCGATCCGGTACCGCACATCGCCGTCGGAGGGCAGCAGGCCCATGGCGGTCAGCACGTCGCGGAAGTTCAGCCCCGCCGCCCGCACCCGCAGTTCCACTTCGCCGGGGCCGGGTTCCCGGCGGCCGGTCGCCGCGAGTTCCAGCCGGTCCAGGTCGCCGAGGCGGCCCGCCCGCAGCCGGAACCCGTCGGCGCCGTAGCGCACCGGACGGGCGGCGGCGGCGCTGCGTTCGGTGTCGGTCAGCGGCGCGTAGTCCAGCCGGGCCACCTGCCGGGACGGCCCGCGCAGGGCCACCTCGTCCTCGGGCCCCGCGGCGAGCAGTTCCGCGACGAGCGTCCGCAGGCCGTCGCCGTCCCGGCCGGTGTCGACGAGGGTGGCGCGCAGCTCGGGGTGTTCGTAGGCGAGGACGCGCACCACGCCGCGCAGCGCGCTCTGTCCGAGGTCCACCGGCTCGCCGGGGGCGGCGCTCCGGGCGCCGCGGGTGACCGCGTACAGCCGCGGCGGTTCGGCTCCGCCCGCGGCCATCGCCTGGGCGGTGCCGAGCAGCCGGCGGGCGCGGCGCAGGGCGTCGGCGGTCGGGTCGTCGTCCGCTCCGGGCGGGGCGCACAGCAGCACCACGCCGCGCGGCCGGCCGGCCGGCCCGTCCCAGCGTTCGGTGAGGGAGTCCCGCAGGGCCTCCAGCGGGTCGTCCGCCGGCGGGAGGTCCAGGACGTCGGCCGTGGCCCCGGCCGCGCGCAGCCCGTCGGCCAGCTCGTCGGCGGAGCCGTCCGCCTCGCCGAGGACGAGCCACCTTCCCGCCGGGGAGGACCTGCCCGCCGCCGGGGCGGACCCGGCCACCGCCGGGCGCGGGGCGGGGTGCCAGCCGGTCTCCAGGAACCACCGGTCGACCCCGGCGGCGTCCTGCCCGGCGTGCCGGACGAACTTCAGGCCCACGATGCCCATCACCGGCCGCCCCGCCTCGTCCAGCAGCCGCACATGGCCGACGACGCTGTCCGCGGTCGACTCGGAGATCCGCGCGTGGCAGTAGACCGCGTCCGCCGGGTCGCCGAAGAGCCGGACCGCCTGCACCGCGACCGGCAGCACCAGGCCGTGCCCCTCCTCCGCCATCAGGCCCGCCACCGCGAGCTGGGCACAGGCGTCGACCAGGACCGGGTGGATCCGCAGCCCGTGGTGGGCGTCGAGCGCGGCGTCCGGCAGCCGGACCCGCGCCCAGTAGCTGTCGCCGTGCCGGGAACCGCGCAGGTCCGTCAGGATCGCGAAGCCGGGCCCGTGTTCGAGCCCGCGGGCGCGCAGACTCGTGTAGAGG
This sequence comes from Streptomyces sp. bgisy100, assembly GCF_057709105.1. NCBI lineage: Bacteria > Bacillati > Actinomycetota > Actinomycetes > Kitasatosporales > Streptomycetaceae > Streptomyces > Streptomyces sp. bgisy100. The sequence goes on along the minus strand of NZ_JBYITE010000003.1, from coordinate 161,289 downwards.
GCCTCCGGTTCGAGGGCGAGGGGGTGCCGCCAGGCGAGGGTCGGCGCCGGCACGGACGGGGGCCGGGGCGTGTCGCTCAGCCGGCGCAGGGTGGCGGTGGCGTGCCGGACCCAGCCGTCCTCGCCCCGGCCGAAGATCTCGCACTCGGCGTGGTCGGTGCCGCGGGCGACCACGGTGGTGCTGACCTCGGTGTGCTCGGCCAGCCGCAGCAGTTCCCGGAACCGGACGTCGGCCACCTCGACCTCGTGCGGCGCGGCGTCGAACACCTCGCAGGCGGCCGTCAGCGCCAGGGCGTAGTACGCGGCGCCCGGCAGCACCGGCTCCCCGTGCACCCGGTGGTCGGCGAGCCACGGCTGGACGGCGGTGCCGGCGTCGCCCTGCCAGGTGTGGCGGACGGTCTCGCCGGGCACCTCGGCGTGCACCCCGGGCAGCGTGGGGCCGTTCACCGCCGCGCCGCCCGCGGACACGGGAACGGTGTCCACCCAGTGGTGCTTCCGGTCGAAGGTGATGGGTGGGACGTCGGCGAGCCGGGCGTTCCCGTACAGCACCGACCAGTCGACGGGCACTCCCGCGCAGTGCAGGGCGGCCAGTTGCGTCCGCAGCACGGTCCGCTCGTCCTCGCCGCGGCGCAGCGTGGGCAGCACGACGGGGTCGCCCGCCAGGCCCGTCAGGCTCTCGGCCACGGCCCGGGTGACCACCGGGTGCGGGGACACCTCGACATACACGGTGTGCCGGTCGGCGGCGGCGGCGCGCACCGCGGCGGCGAACCGCACCGGGCGGCGCAGGTTGGCGCACCAGTACGCGGCGTCGAAGTCCGGGACCCGCCGCGGCTCGTCCAGGACGGTGGAGTAGAACGGTACGCCGGGCCGCTCCGGGGTCAATTCGGCAAGTCCGGCGGCCAGTTCGTCGAGCAGGGGCTCCACCTGCGGCGAGTGCGAGGCGATGTCGACGGCGATCAGGCGCGCCGGGACGCCCCGGGTGTCCCAGAGCCCCACCAGCCGCTCCACCTCGGCGCGGTCGCCCGCGACGACCACCTGTCCGGGGGCCGCCTCGACGGCGACCGAGACGGCCGCCGCGGCCCCCTCGGCCTCGAGCTCCGCCTCCGCGGCGGCCCGGTCCAGATGCACGTTGGCCATGGCACCGGCCCCCGCGATCCGGGTCAGCAGCGCGGACCGGCGGCAGATCACCCGGACGCCGTCGGCCGGGGAGAGGGCGCCCGCCACCACGGCGGCGGCCACCTCACCCATCGAGTGCCCCACCACCGCGGCCGGTTCGACCCCGTGGGCCCGCCAAGTGGCGGCCAGGGCGTACTGGAGCGCGAACAGCGCCGGCTGCACCCGGCCGGTCCCGGTCACCTCCGCACCGGAGCGCACCAGGTCGAGCACGGAGAACCCGGCCTCGGCGGCGATCAGCGCGTCCACCTCGGCCAGCGCGGCGGCGAACGCCGGTTCGTGCTCCAGCATCCCGCGGCCCATCCCGGCCCACTGCGAGCCGTGGCCGGAGAACACCCACACCGGCCGCCGGGATATCTCGGCGCCGACGGCTCCGGAGACCACCCCTGGTTGGGCCTGACCCGATGCGAACGCCCGGAGTGTGGCGGTCAGTTCGGTGCGCGTGGCCGCCGTTACGCCGAGGCGGCCCCGCCCGGCGGAACGGCGCAGGGACAGGGTGTGGGCGACGTCCCGCAGCGGCACCGCGGAACCGTCGCCCTCCAGCCAGTCCGCGAGCCGTTCCGCCGCGGCCGGCAGCACGTCCCGGGATCCGGCGGCGACCAGGAAGACATCGGGCGCGGTGTCCTCGGACGGGGCGTCCCCGGACGGGGTGCCTGCCGCCGCCTCGCCCTCGGACGGGGTACCTCCGGGCGGCCCGTCGCTCCCGGGCTCGCTGCTCCCGGGCTCGCTGCTCCCGGCGCCGTCGCTCCCGGCGCCGTCGCTCCCGGGCACGGCAGAGACGGCCCCGGGGTCCTCGGCCCCCGCGGCCTCGCCGCTCCGGGGTACGGGCAGCGCCGCCCGGAACTCCCGCTCGGGCGCCTGCTCCAGCACCACATGGGCGTTGGTCCCCGAGAAGCCGAACGAGGAGACGGCCGCCAGCCGGGGAGCGGTGTCCGGAGCCGGCCACGGAGTCGGCTCACCGGGGACGAAGAACCGGGTGCCCGCCGGGTCGATCGCCGGATTCCACCGCGAGAAGTGCAGGTTGGGCGGGATCAGACCGTTCCGCAGACAGAGCACGGCCTTGATGAGCCCGGTGATGCCGGCCGCGGGTTCCAGATGCCCCAGGTTGGTCTTCACCGACCCCAGGGCGCACCGGTTCTCCCCCGGCCCGTAGACCGCGGCCAGGCTCGTGAACTCGATCGGGTCCCCGACGGGGGTCCCCGTGCCGTGGGCCTCGATCATGCCCACGTCGCGCGGGTCGACCCCGGCGCCGGCCAGGGCCTCCCGGAACAGCGCCTGCTGGGCGGCGGCCGAGGGGGCCGCGAGACCGTCGGACCGGCCGTCCTGGTTCACCGCCGAACCGCGCACCACGGCGAGGATCCGGTCACCGTCCCGTACGGCGTCGGAGAGACGTCTGAGCACCACCACTCCGCAGCCCTCGCCGCGGACGAACCCGTCCGCGGCGGCGTCGAAGGTACGGCAACGCCCGGTCGGGGAGAGCATTCCCATCCTGACGAACGACTGGGTGATCCGGGAGCGGAGCATCATCGTGACCCCGCCGGCCAGCGCGGTGTCGCACTCGCCGGTGCGCAGCGCCTGACACGCCAGGTGCAGCGCGACCAGCGACGAGGAGCACGCGGTGTCCAGGGCGACGCAGGGCCCCTGGAGGCCCAGCAGATAGGAGATCCGGCCGGAGGCGACGCAGTGCCCGTTGGTGAGGATCGACCCCTCCAGCTCCTGCGGCCCGCCGGCCAGGCGCTCCATGTAGTCGTTGTAGCTGAGGCCCACGTACACCCCGGTCGGGGTGCCGCCGAGCCGGTCCGGCGGCAGCCCGGCGTGTTCCAGGGCCTCCCAGGCCACTTCGAGGAGCAGCCGGTGCTGCGGGTCGAGCACGTCGGCCTCCCGGCCGGACACGCCGAAGAAGTCCGCGTCGAAGCCCGAGACGTCGCGCAGATAGCCGCCCCGGCGCGGCACCGGGGTGCCGGGCCGGCCGGGCGGCGGGGTGTCCGGAGCGCGCAACTCGGAGCGTTCCGGCGGGGGTTCGCCGACGACGTCCCGCCCCTCCACCAGCAGCCGCCAGAGCGCGTCGGGCGCGTCGACGTCACCGGGGAGCCGGCACCCCATCCCGACGACCGCGATGCTCCGGTCCTCCTGACTCGATGTGTTCTCACGCTGTTCCACGGGTCCTCCTTCTCGATGGTCGGGCGGCTGCGAGGGGGCGGTGCAGGAGGACGCGGCCCGGAGCCACCGGGCGGGGCGGTCGTGCTCTTGCGCCGTCGGCGTTTCGGCCGCGCTATACGGCGTCGTTGCTCCCCAGGAGGATCGCGCTCTTCACGCCCCCGACCTGGTAGTTGAAGCTCAGCGAGTAGTCGAAGTCGAGCGGCCGGGTCCGGACGCCGGGGACGGGGTCGAAGGTGAGGTTCTCGGCCGGCTGTTCGCAGTTGGCCGTGGGGCAGACCTGGCCGCGCTCCATCATCAGCAGCGTCAGCGCCACGCCGAGGCAGCCGGCCGGCGCCCCGTTGTGGCCGAAGCAGCCCTCCTGGGAGGTCATCAGCAGATCGGCGGCGCCCGGGCCGTAGAGCTCGCTGATCGCGTTCGCCTCGAACGTGGTGACCACGACGTTGCCGTCGCTGCCGCCGTGCACATACGGCACCTGTCCGATGTCCCACCGGTCGCCGAGGCACTTGCGGACGGCCGCCACGAGCTGCGAGCCGCTCTCGTCGCTCGCCAGCGGATTGGCGAGCCCGTCCCGGGTGGTGGCCTGGGCGAGGACCTGGCCGTAGGTGTAGGCGCCGCGGCGGTGGGCGTGCTCCCGGCTCTCCAGGATCACGGTCGCCGACCCCTCGCCGTGGTTGACGCAGTCCGCGCGCCGGTCGTAGGGCCGCATCAGCCGTTCGAAGGACGGCAGCAGCTCCGGCATGCCGTCCGACCGGATCGCCTCGTAGGTGCGCTGTGCCCCGCTGAGCAGCCGCTGGATGTTCTTGATCAGGGTGACGCTGAAGACGTCCACCCCGGTCACCACCGCGATGTCGACATCACCGGCGGCGATCATGCGGCGGGCGTTGCCGATCTGCACGGCGGACGAGGCGCAGCCGCAGGAGACCGTGAAGCAGGGCCCGGTGGACCGGGTCAGCGCCCCCTGGACCAGCGCCACGTCGGAGGGCGTCACCGCCTGCTCGGCGGCCACGAACAGCTCCATGGCGTCCTCGGGCGGGGTGGTGTCGGGGTCGGCCTCCAGCACCGAGAGGTAGCTGTCGATGTTGGCGTCCACCCCGCCGCGCCCGGCGAGCATGGCCGCCTCGGTCAGGTCACCCGCTCGGAAGTCGAGCTGGGCGTCGGCGCAGGCCTCGACCAGGGAGACCAGGCCGAACCGGTGCGCGTTGGTGAAGTGCCGGGAGAAGAAGCCCGGCACGTCCGGGAGCCGTTCGTCGAACATCGCGGGGGTGAGGCCGACGGAGCCGTAGTAGACGCTGTCCCGGGCCAGACAGGAACGTCCCTGGGAGGCGACGTCCCACAGGTCGACCGAGGTGAAGACGGGGCTGCTGCCGCCGGGCAGACAGAAGCCGAGGCCGGTGACGACGGCGTCCCGGGCGTTCCGGCCGCCGGCCGGGGCCGCGGCGCCGCTCATGAGGCACATCCGTGACGGAGCAGGGTCGACATGGTGATTCCTCCGGAAAGTCGGTCGCCGAAGCGCCCGCCGCGCCGGCGGGTGCTGTCGGTGAGGGGGTGACACTGAAAACCACGGTTGGTCCCGGTGCCGGCGGATCAGGGTCCGGTCCGGGGACTGCGGCGTCACCGGCCGGGGTGCTCCGTGGGCACCGGGCGAGAAGGAGCGGCGGGCCGGACGAGCCTCGGTCGCCGGTTTGTTCCGGCGCGGCTGGCTGGGACCGTCCGGCAGGGAAGACGGGTGCGAACAGCCCTACTCCGCGATGAAGGTGCGATAGCACCAGCGGTACACGGGCATCAACTCATCGCCGATCCTGGCGTATTCCTGGGCGAATTCGAAATGCTCGTAACCGCTGCCACGGGGAATCTTCACCTGCCCATCGGTTCCACCGGGCGGTAGTTCCCAGATCTCGGGAATATCGCTCGGACCGCCCCGGAGGAGCACAAGAACCTGCTTGGGCATGGCACTCGCCTCCCAGCGCATCGGGAAGGGGGAATGCTCGCAGGGCCGTCGAAGCTGCCGCTGCATCAGTTAAGGTATACCCGCGAAAAATCGCGTCAGGTAGGTGCGGGCGGGGCGAATGGGAGCGAAATCAAGCGCATTCTGATGCGCGTTCAGGAGGGGAGCGGGCGCCTCGTTTCTGATGCCCCGCCAGTGGTCCCGGCGCACAACCCCGGGATTCCGCTGCCTCCATGAAATAGTAGTATTTTCATTTCCATGCGGGGAAGTGGGGGCGGGGAAGTGGGGGCCGCGGTGAGCTCCGGTGGTGCCGGGCCACCGATCTCCGGATCCGGGTACACCGAACCGCGGGTGCGGCGGGCTGCGGGTGCGTCGGGGCGCGGGTGCGACGAGGCGCGGGTCCGTCGAGGTGCGACGCGCCCGGCCCGGAGCGGCGGGCGTCCCGCCCGGACGCGCCGGAGCCCCGGCCGTGCCGCCGGGGCTCCGGGTGGGGACGGGCAGGGGTCAGGACTGCGGGTGCAGCACCACCTTGGTGTAGCCCTCGACGCGCTTGTCGAACTTGTCGTACGCCGACGGGGCCTGGCCCAGGGGGAGTTCGTGGGAGACCACGAAGCTGGGCCGGGCGCGGCCTTCGATGATCATGTCGCGCAGCTGCCGGTTGTAGCGCTTCACGTTGCACTGTCCGGTGCCCAGCCGCAGGCCCTTCTCGAAGAGCTTGCCGATGGAGACGAGCAGCATGCCGCGCTTGGAGTTCTCGTCGGGCCCGCCGGGGTCCGCCGGGACGTAGAGGCCCGGGATGCCGAGCATGCCGGTGGGCCGGACGGTCCCGACCAGCGAGTTGAGCACGGTCGCCGGCTCCTCGCGGTCCGCGGAGGGGGTGTGCGCCTGGTAGCCGACGGCGTCGACGCCCTTGTCGGTGCCCTCGCCGCCGGTCTGCTCCTTGATCTGCTCCACCGGGTTGCCCTCGGCGAAGTTGATCGGAACGGCGCCGATCTCCTGGGCCTTCTGCAGCCGTTCGAGCACCCGGTCCACCACGAACACCTTCTTGGCGCCGCGCAGCAGGGCGGAGTAGGCCGCCATCAGGCCGACCGGCCCGCCACCGTACACGGCGACGCTGTCGCCCGGCGTGACCTGCGCGAGTTCGCAGCCGTGGTATCCGGTGGGGAAGATGTCGGCGAGCAGGATGAAGTCGCTCTCGTGCTCCTTTCCTTCGGGGAGTTTCAGGCAGTTGAAGTCGGCGTACGGAACCCGCAGGTATTCGGCCTGGCCCCCGGTCCACGGCCCCATGGCCACATAGCCGTAGGCGCCCCCGGCGAATCCGGGATTCACGGTCAGGCAGAATCCCGTGTAGTCCGCGACGCAGTTCTTGCAGAATCCGCAGGCGACGTTGAACGGCATGACGACGCGGTCCCCGCGCTTCAGCCCGGTGACCCCCTCGCCCGCGTCCTCGACGATGCCCATGTTCTCGTGGCCGAAGACGATCCCCGGCTCCGCCGCGGTGCGACCCTCGTACATGTGCAGGTCGGAGCCGCATATCGCGGTGGAGGTGACCCGTACGATCACATCGTTGGGGTGCTGCACCTTCGGCTTCGCGACCTCTTCGACCGCTACTTCGAACGGTCCCTTGTAGACGACGGCCTTCATGTCCGGTCCACCTCCGATCGGCGAGGAATGTTCTGCTGCCGGGAGGCGAATCACGCTCGTCGGAATGTGGCCTCGAACGCGCCCAGACGCGATGCGGCCACGGGCGTTTTCGCCTCACGTGACCTATTTCTCATGCTCCTCCTCTGGGTGGTTTGAGACAACCCCGCTAATCTGGCTCCAAATGTCCGGTTCCGCATAGCCTGAGAAAGGAGGGCGGGGAGCGTGGCGCAACGCCTCGGGACACTGCTCGTCCCCGTGCCCGGCCTGTCCGGCACCACATATCCGCCCGGCACCGAGGTGGCCATCAACGGCCGCGGGGCGTCTGTGGACGCCTTCATCGACGGCGACTGGCTGCCGCTGGCCTGGTGGGAGTTCAGTGAGGGGATCGCCGAGGGTGTCGACGGCTGACTCCGGGTGACCGGAGGTCCCGCCCTCGGGGTGCCCCCCCCGCTCCGGAATACCCCCTCGGGGTACCTCGTTTTCCCGGTGACAGCAGATCGCGCCCACCCCTCCGGAGGGTGACATGGTTGATCGCGCACCCCTCGGCCGCCCGCACACCGCACCGGGGTGCGACGAGCCCCGTCCCGCGGGGGCCGGCCGCCGCGCCGCCCGCGCCGGGAGCGAGCCCCGCGCGGACCGTACCCGGCGGCAGCCCCCTGCGGACCGCGCCGCTCAGGGCTCTCCGGACGGTGGCTCCAGCGGTTCCAGTGGCGCGGGTGGCCCCGGCGGTACGGGTGGCCCCGGCGGTTCCGGGTGGGGTGTCGCCGTCCGCGCGACGCTGCACTGCCTGACCGGCTGCGCCATCGGCGAGGTCCTCGGCATGATCATCGGGGTCCGGCTCGGACTGTCCATGGGTGTCACCATCGCCCTCGCGGTGATCCTCGCCTTCGTCTTCGGGTACGCCCTGACGATGCGCGGCATGCTCCGCGCCGGAGTCTCCCTGAAGCAGGCGCTCCGGATCGCCCTCGCCGCGGACACCCTGTCGATCATGGTGATGGAGCTCGTCGACAACCTCGTGCTGGTCGTCGTCCCCGGGGCCATGGCGGCGGAACTCGCCGACGGGCTGTTCTGGGGAGCGCTGGCGTTCGCGCTGGCCGTCGCCTTCGTGGTGACCGTTCCGGTGAACCGCTGGATGATCGCCCGCGGCCGCGGCCACGCCGTCGTCCACGCCCGCCACTGAGGGGCGCCCGCACAGGGACCAGCCATCCCTGAGGGGCGCCCATGAGGGGTGTCAGGAGGAGTGCCTGGCTCAGTCGGACGGCCGTACCGACAGGGCGTGCCGGAAGTGGTTCCGTGGATCCCACGTCCGCTTCACCCGTTGGAGCCGGGCGTAGTTGTTCCCGTAGTAGAGGGCGTGCCAGGGCACGGAGGAGGTGTTCTGTTCCGGGTCGGCCAGATCGGGGTCGGGATAGTTGATGTAACAGCCGCCGTTGCGCGCGTCATGCGGTGGTACGCCACCGGTTGCGGCGTACACCTTCCGGTAGAGGTCGCGTACCCACTGCTGATGCGCGGCGTCGTCCTTGGCCGACGAGCCGGACGCGGTGAAGATGGCCTTGAGCACACAGGCGCGTTGCGCGACGGCGGTATCGCCGGGGCGGACGGCATTGACCTTGCCGCCGGTGGAGACCAGCCACACCGCGCCCTGCGGACCGGCTTCGGGCTTGGCGGACAGGGCCTGCCACAACACCTGGATCTGCGCGTCGGTGAACCGGTCGCGCAGATACCCGGTCTTGACGACGAAGCGGGAGCCGAGAATGTCCTCACTGTCGCCCGCCGACGTCTGGTTCTCCAGCCAGGGCCGGTACGCCTGCTCGAGGTGATGCGGTGCGCTCGTGCCCGCGGTGAGGGCGGCGACGTATCCGTCCAGTGTGCGCTCGGCCTGCGGGCCGACCACCTGACCCTTCACAATGACCGCGCCGAGCCTGGTCCCGAACAGCAGCAGCGCGCTGTGCAGGGCGGTGCCGGGGGAACCCGGCGCGCTGTTGGCGGCGTGCCATCGGCCGTGCCGGCGGACCAGCCGGGTGAACGATTCGTGGTCGAGCTGGTCCCATTTCCACAGCAGTTGGAAGTCCAGCACCCGCGCGGGCGGGCGCGGCAGCAGGTGCTGCGGGTCGTCGCCGTCCGCACCGGGTGTACGCAGCCAATAGCGGGTCACCACACCGAAATTGCCGCCGCCGCCTCCTGTGTGCGCCCACCACAGGTCGCGGTGGGGATCGTGGGGCTCACGGGTGGCCACGGTGACCCGTACCGCGTTCGAGGCGTCGACGGTCACGACCTCGACGGCGTACAGATGGTCGACGCCCAGCCCGTGCAGCCGGGACATCGCGCCGTGCCCACCGCCCATGATGTGCCCGCCCGCCCCGACCTCAGGGCAGCTGCCGAGCGGGACGGTCACTCCCCACCCGAGGAACAGCCGCCGGTACAGCTCCCCGAGCTGTACGCCCGGTTCGACCGCAAAGGCCCGCCGGGCGGGGTCGTACCACAGGCCGGTCATCCCGGCCAGGTCGATGATGACCTCGGTGTCGGGGTTGTCGACGAAGTCGGCGAAGCAGCCTCCCCCGCTGCGTACGGCGATGCGTTTCCCGGCTCTCACCGCCTGGGTGACCGCGGCGACGACCTGGTCGGTGGAGGAGGCCAGGTGAACGTAGTCCGGCTTGGCGCGGAACCGCTGGTTGGTGCCCCTGGCGACCAGATCGGGGTATCGGGTGTCGCGGGGGCCGACCTTGTCGCCCGGCATCGGCGGCGGGCAGGTGGCGGGCGTCGCTGCGGCGGCCGGCCGGGGCCCGGCCCAGCCGCCGACACCGTCAGCGGCGAGGCCACCCACCGCGCCGACGGTCAGACCGGCCAGAACGGCGCGGCGGTCAGGTAAGTTCATCAAACTTCCTCCTGGGAAATCCATATATGAAGGTGGTGGGGAAGTGCCGGGCACGCCAGGCGAGCCCGAGATGCGCTGAAGCGTGGTGCGGATCCGGAAGTCGGCCGGCCATCACCGGTGGATGAAGATCCGCCCGCTACGCAGCAGGCCCGGCGTCAGCAGCATCCGGATGGGGATCGGCAGCGTGCCGGAACTGGTGCTGTCGAGCGGGCTGAGCCCCGTCAGCCCCAGCCTGAGCCCCGTCGGCCCCAGCGCGAGCGCGGGCGTCATCCCACCCCGCCTCGGTCGAACGTTCGATCGACGTACGCCCGCAGTGCCGCACGCGAACTCGCGGCGTCGAAGCCGCTGGTGGCCGCGTGATGCAGGCACAGCCCGTCCACGAAAGCCACCAATGCCGCGGCCTCGGCCCTGACGTCGAGGTCGAGGTCGAGCTCCCCCGCTCGTTGAGCTCCCTTGAGGGCCTCGGTGAGGCCGTCGATCAGCTCGGTGACCCCCGCCTGGTGAATCGCGGCCATCTCCCGGTCGGTGAGCGAGGCCTGGACGAAGCTCAGCCAGACGCCCAACTCCCCCTCCCGCTCGGGCTCCAGCGGCAGGATCTGCTCCATCAGCGCAACGACGACCTCCCGGACCGGAAGCCCGATCGGGACTCGATGCACCCGCTCCTGCGTACGTCGGCAGACGTAGTCGAACCCGAACCGCAGTAGTTCGTCCTTGGAGCGGAAGCAGCGCTGCACCAAGCCCACCGACACCCCGGCCGCGGCCGCGACATCCGTCAGGGTGGTCCGCATCAGTCCTCGCTCGGCGACCGTGGCCAGCAGCGCTTCGGCGACCTGGATTCTTCGTGCCTCGGTAGCGGCATGTTGGGTCATCGATAAAATATTATCCACATATTCTTTTCCTCGCAATAGCCGGCCCACTCATCTCTGAGGCCCACCCATCCCTGAGGCGAACCCAGTGCTGGGGGTGCCGGGTACTGGTGACCCGCTCGGCCCCGTTCCGTCGCCGGCCCCCGGGGTGGGGGTCGAGCGGCCGGGCCGGGTGACTCGGTCCTTGCTTCCGCGGCAGATTCGGAGCTACCCTGCCGTGTCATACCGACCGGTCGGTAGCCAATGTGTCCGTAGTCACCGTGCCCGTGGCCGCCGTGCCCGTAGCCGCCTTGACTGTGGCCACCTTGTCGGGGCCACCCTGAGGAGCCGCTCACATGTCCCGCACCCAGCAGCAGATCCGACTCGCCGCACGACCCGTGGGCCTGCCCGGGGCCGGCGATTGGGAGCACGTCGAGGCGCCCATCGGCGAACCCCGCGAGGGGGAGCTGCTGGTACGGGTGATCCACATATCGCTCGACCCGGCCATGCGCGGCTGGATGAACGAGGGCAAGTCCTACATTCCCCCGGTGGGCATCGGTGAGGTGATGCGGGCCGCCGCGGTGGGCCGGGTCGTGTCCTCGCGGCACCCGAAGTTCGCCGAGGGCGACTACGTGTCGGGCGTCTTCGGAGTCCAGGAGTACTGCGTGTCGGACGGGCGCGGCGTCACCAAGGCCGACCCCGGACTCGCCCCGCTCCCGCGGTACCTGGGGACCCTGGGGGCGACCGGGATGACGGCGTACTTCGGCCTGATCGACATCGGCCGCCCCGAGCCGGGGCAGACCGTCGTGGTCTCCGGCGCGGCCGGCGCGGTCGGCAGCGTGGTGGGGCAGATCGCCAAGATCCTGGGCTGCCGGGTCGTCGGCATCGCCGGCGGCGAGCGCAAGTGCCGGATGCTCGTGGACGAGCTCGGCTTCGACGCCGCCGTCGACTACCGGAGCCAGGACGTGAAGCAGGCGCTGCGCGAACACGCCCCGGACGGTGTCGACGTCTACTTCGACAACGTCGGCGGCGACATCCTCGACGCCGTGCTGACCCGGCTGGCGCGCGGCGCCCGGATCGTCATCTGCGGCGCGATCTCCCAGTACAACAGCGTCGACGGGGCGAAGGGCCCGGCCAACTACCTGTCGCTGCTGGTCAACCGCGCCTCCATGACCGGCATGGTGGTCTTCGACTACGTCGACCGGTACGCCGAGGCCGCGGCCCGGCTGGCCGAGTGGCAGGCCGAGGGCCGGCTCACCTCGGTGCAGGACGTCGTCGAGGGCACGGTGGCCGACTTCCCCGAGACGCTGCTCCGGCTGTTCCGCGGCGAGAACACCGGCAAGCTCGTGCTGACCATCGCGGACGAGTGACGAGTGCGGCCCCGGGGGCATCGGCCCGGCGATGACCGGTGAGAACGGTCATGGTCGGGCCGGTGCCACCGGTGGCGATCGTTCGCCCGGCAGCTCGGGCGTGGACGTGAGCGGCTCCCGCGCCGTTTGTCAGGCCTGCGCGGTGGGCCGGACGACGATCTCGCTGACGTCGACGCCCGCGGGCTGCTCGATCGCGTAGCCGATGGCGGAGGCGACGGCGGACGGCGGGATGGCGATCTCGTCGCGCTGCCGGATCATCGCGGCCGCGACCTCGGGGCCGGCTCCCTTGCCCACGCCCTCGGTGTGGGTGAAGCCGGGCGAGACGAGGGTCACCCGCAGGTCGGGGCCCGATTCCTGGCGCAGACCTTCGGTGAGCACCTTCACCGCCGTCTTGGTGGCCGCGTAGACGCCCTGCGGGGATTTGACGACGTGGGCCGCGGTGGAGCCGACGTTGACGAACTGGCCGGAGCGCTGCCGGCGGAAGACGGGCAGCGCCGCCCCGATGCCGTTGAGCAGGCCGGTGATGTGGGTGGAGACCATGGCGTCCCAGTCGTCCTGGCGCAGGTCGTCGAAGGGCGAGACGGCCATCGTCCCCGCATTGGAGACGAGGACGTCGAGCCGGCCGAACCGGTCGAGGGCCGTGTCCGTCAGGCGTACGAGGTCCTCGCGGCGCGTGACGTCGGCGATGACGCCGGTGGCGGTGCCGCCCTGGGCCGTGATGCTCTCCACGACCGTGTTCAGCCGGTCCTTCCGGCGGGCGCCGAGGACGAGCCGGGCGCCCCATTCGGCGAGGTGGATCGCGGTCGCTTCGCCGATGCCGCTGCTGGCACCCGTGATCGCAACGACCTTGCCCTGGATGCCCGGCATGATCAGCTTCAGCTTCCTTCGGTGGATGCGCGCTTCCCTCGGTGGGTTCGCGCGGTCGGAGCGGTGCCCTACAGTGAAAACGGGGGAGTCCCCACTTGTCTCTCAGATTAAGTGGGGGCTTCTCCGTTCAGCAAGTGGCGCCTGCGTGCGGCACGTTGAAGGGCACCGGAGAGGGGATGGCGAGCACTGATGACCGACGGAGCGCACCGGCCGTTGCGGGCTGACGCACGGCGCAACAGGGAGAAGATCCTCACCGCCGCGGTGCGCGTGTTCACGACGCAGGGGCTGGACACGCAGATGGAGCGCATCGCCCAGGAGGCGGGCGTGGGCAGCGCGACCCTGTACCGCAACTTCCCCACCCGGGAGGCGTTGGTCGAGGCGGTCTACCGCAACGAGGTGGCCCACCTGTGCGACGCGGCCCCCGCTCTGCTCGCGCAGCAGCCACCGGCCGAAGCCCTGCGCGCGTGGACACGCCTCTTCCTGGACTACGTCACCGCCAAATACGGCATGATCGACGCCCTGCGCGCCATCGCCGCGACCGGAGACAACCCCTACGGTCACAGCCGGGAAATGATCCAGGCCGCCATCACCTCGCTCATGGACGCGTGCGCGGCCGCCGGGACGATCCGTACCGACATCGGGCCCGCCGACCTCGGCGCCGCTCTCGAAGGCATCGCCCTCACCTCGGCGGGCGCCGAACACCGGCAGCAAGCCGAGCGCTTGCTCGACCTCACCCTGGACGGCCTCACGGTCCGTCCGTGATGACACGCGCCGTGAGGACACGCGCCGTGAGCACACGCGCCCGTGAGGACACCTGCCCGGGCGCGCTGTCACAGGGCATCGCGCGGCCACCCCTCGCCGGTCCCGTCCGGTTCCACCGGTTCCCCTTGGCCGGAGGGACCGCAGGGCCGGAGTGACCGCGTCCGCACCCCGGCATGCGGAGGGCCGGAGCCGATGACGACGATGAGGATGTCGACGACGGCTCCGGCCCTCCGGCCGCAGGACCGGGGTCAGGTGACCTTCACCCAGTCCAGGCTGCGCTGCACGGCCTTCTTCCACTCGTCGTAGCCCGCCTGCCGCCGGTCCTCGCTCCACTGCGGCTCCCAGCGCTTGGACTCCTGCCAGTGGGAGCGCAGTTCGTCCTCGTCCCGCCAGAAGCCCGTGGCAAGCCCGGCCGCGTAGGCGGCGCCGAGCGCGGTCGTCTCGGCGACCACCGGACGGCTGACCGGAACCCCCAGGACATCGGCCTGGATCTGCATGCAGAGGTCGTTGGCGGTGACGCCGCCGTCCACCTTCAGCACGTCCAGGTGCACCCCGGAGTCCTGCTCCATGGCGTCCGCGACGTCGCGGCTCTGGTAGCAGATGGCCTCCAGGGTGGCCCGCGCCAGGTGCCCGTTGGTGTTGTACCGGGTCAGCCCGACGATGGCGCCCCGGGCGTCGGACCGCCAGTAGGGGGCGAAGAGGCCGGAGAACGCGGGGACGAAGTAGACCCCGCCGTTGTCCTCCACGGTGCGGGCCAGCCGCTCGCTCTCGGCCGCGTCGGTGATGATCTTCATCTGGTCGCGCAGCCACTGCACCGCGGCGCCCGTGACGGCCATGGAGCCCTCCAGGGCGTAGACCGCGGGGCTGTCGCCGAACTGGTAGGCCACGGTGGTGAGCAGCCCGTGCTGCGAACGGACCAGGTCGGTCCCGGTGTTGAGGACCAGGAAGTTGCCCGTCCCGTAGGTGTTCTTGGCCTGTCCGGGGGAGAAGCACACCTGGCCCACGGTCGCCGCCTGCTGGTCGCCGAGCACCGCCGTGATGGGGATCGCGGCGCGCAGCGGACGGGAGGTACGGGCCTGGCCGTACGCCTCCGCGTGCGACGAGGGATTGATCTTCGGCAGCATCCGGCGGGGGATGCCGAAGATCTGGAGCAGTTCGTCGTCCCAGTCCAGCGTCTCCAGGTTCATCAGCATGGTGCGGCTGGCGTTGGTCACATCGGTGGCGTGAATGCCCCCGTCCGGACCGCCGGTGAGGTTCCACAGCACCCAGCAGTCGGTGTTGCCGAAGATCGCCCGGCCCGACTCGGCGGCCTCGCGCAGCCCGTCGACGTTCTCCATCAGCCACTTGATCTTGCCGCCGGAGAAGTAGGTGGCCGGCGGCAGGCCCGCCTTGCGGCGGATGGTGTCGCCGTGGCCGTCCCGCTCCAGGGCGGAGGCGATGGTGTCGGTGCGGGTGTCCTGCCAGACGATGGCGTTGTAGTAGGGGCGGCCCGTGGCGGGGTCCCAGACGACCGTCGTCTCGCGCTGGTTGGTGATGCCGACCGCCGCCAGGTCGGAGGCCGACAGACCGCCGTCCCGGATGGCGTTCTGCATCACCGTGTTGGTGCGCTCCCAGATCTCCACCGGGTCGTGCTCGACCCATCCCGACCGCGGCAGGATCTGGGCGTGCTCCAGCTGATGCCGCGCCACCTCGTTGCCGTCGTGGTCGAAGATCATGAAACGGGTACTGGTGGTTCCCTGGTCCACCGCACCGACGAACTCTGGCATCGCTGCCGCCTCTCCTGTCTTCGTACGGGCCCGTCTGGGTACGGGATGTGTTCTCGGCTCCGGGCGACGCGGGTCGGATCAGCCCTCGGGCGTGGGCAGCCGGCCCACTTCCTGCTGTTCGGACACCGGGAGGAAGCGGCCGACGAACAGTTTGTAGAGCGCCGCGCCGAGGGGACCGCCGATGAAGGGACCGACGATGGGCACCCAGAAGTAGAGATTGCCGTACTGATCTCGCCAGGCCGAGTCGTAGCCGGTGATGAAGCTGGCGAGCCGGGGGCCGAAGTCACGGGCCGGGTTGATCGCGTACCCGGCGTCCGTACCCCAGGCCATGCCGATCGCCACCACGATGAGCCCGATGATGAACGGGCCGAGGTTGGCGCCGGGCGCCGTGTTGAGCAGGTCGGTGACGGCGAAGACCAGCAGCACCAGGATCGCGGTGCCGATGATCTGGTCGCGGAACGCCCCCCACTCGCTCACCGGCAGCGCGCCGTTGCCCGGGAGCGTGGAGAAGACGAACTGGGTCTTGAGGGTGTGGCCCGGGTCGGACGCGGCCAGCACCTCGGTGTAGTTCCAGCGCACCAGGAGCGCCGCGACGAACGCGCCCGCGGTCTGCGCCAGGGTGTACGGCACGACCTTCTTCCAGGGGAAGCCCTTGAAGGCCGCCAGGGAGAGGGTCACCGCGGGGTTGATGTGGGCACCACTGAGCCGCGCGGCGACATAGATGCCGAGCGTGACACCGAGGCCCCACGCCCAGGCGATGCTGTCGTGGTCGCCGAGGGCGCCGTCGGCCAGGATCGCGCCGGTCACCACCTGCGCGACCACACCGCAGCCGAACAGGATGAGGATCATGGTGCCGGCGAACTCGGCGGAGAGTTCGCCGAACAGTCCTGTTCTGTGGAACGGCATCTTGTTCTGAGCCATGGATTACCCGCTTCCCGACGGTTCGGCTGCGGCCGTATGGGCCCACGTCCCCCTCATGGTGTGCGGGGAGATACGGGATCCGCCCGCGGGGTACGGCCGTCCGGGGGAAGGGATGCCTCGAAGAGACCCCGGATGGACCAGCCCGGCCCGTGACGGAGGGGCGCCGTCGCGGGCGAGGCCCGTTACGGGCGGGGCTCGTCCACGGGCGGGGCTCGTCATGAACGGGGCCGGGCCGGCCGGGACCCGCTGTGGAGGGCCCGCTCCGGACGAGGCACCGGCGGCACCCGGCGGGCCCGGACGGGTTGCGGGGACCGGAGGAGGCATCAGGGGCGGGAGCGGTCCAGCCCGTACACCCGTCGCGCGGTGTCCGCCCCGATCAGGGCCGCCACCCGGGCCGCGTCACCGGCCGCCCAACTCCCCTCGGACACCCAGCCGGTGAGCAGCCGGGTGAGCGCCGTGGTGAACAGCCGGGCGCCCACCACGTACAGCTCCGGCAGCCCGTAGGCGTCGGTGGAGAACATCAGCTTGCCGAAGGGCGCCAGTTCCAGCATCTCGGCGAGTACCGCCTCGGCCCGGACACCGGTGTGCGACAGGGCCAGCCCCATGTCGGCGTACACATGCGGGAAGGCGTGGGCGAGATAGCCGGCGCCCCGGTGGTACGGATAGCCGTGCAGCAGGACCAGCGTGCACCCCGTCGGGCGGACGGCCCGGACGAAGTCGGTGAGCAGCAGCGGGTCGCAGCGGTGCAGCCGCAGATCCGGGTCGCCGAAGCCGGTGTGCAGCTGCAGCGGCAGCGCCGTCCCGGCGGCGGACCAGAGCAGATGGCGCAGCAGCACCGGGTCGCTCAGCCGGCCGCCCGCCGCGCGCCCGGCGAGCCACCGGGCCGCCGCCGTGCGCACCGCGCCCCGGTCGGGCGGCGCCGGGTCGAAGTCCAGCCCGTACCGGTACCCGGTCACCGACTTGAAGCCCGCCGCGTCCCGGGCGGCGTCGGTGACGGCGTCGTCCAGCCGGCTCAGGAACGCCCCGGAGGTCTCCGCGCCGTCCGCGACCCGCTCCGCCAGCGTCTCCAGCCGGACGATCTCGCGCGCGGTGCCGACCCCGGCCTCCGCGATCTCCTGCGGCCCCGTCAGATCACCGGGCAGCCCGGTGTCGACCAGGAACGTGCCGATGCCCGCGCCGCGCAGCAGCCGCCGGGTCACCTCCGCCGCGCCCAGCTCCCGGCGCCGCTCCAGGTAGCGGTCGGGCGGGCAGTGCGGTTCGAGGTCCAGCAGCGGGGGACACCAGCGGCGCACGGCGAAGCCCAGCTGGGTGTCGAAGTACGTGGTGCCGGGCGCGGCGGGGGCGTCGGACTCCGTGAGGAACCCCTCGAACGCCTCGGGTTCCAGGTCCGTACGGGCCACGCCGTGGCAGTGGTGGTCCACCAGCGGAGGCAGCGCGAGGCCCGGCGGTGTCTGCGACGGGGGCTCGGCCGGCACTCAGTACCGTCCCCGGGTGGCGTCCGCGATCGCCTGGGGCGCGGCCCCCGCGAACAGCTCCGCCTCGGCCCGGCGGACCGCGGCCACCGCGTCGAACAGCGGGTCCCCGAGCGCCTCCCGGAGCAGCGCCGACCGTTCGAAGTGCTCCAGGGCGCCGGTCAGCGAGTCCGGGAGGCGGTCCGCGCCGCCCACCAGGGCCGGGTCGCCGGAGACGGGGGCGGGCAGCGACAGCCCCGCGTCGATCCCGGCGAGCCCCGCCGCGATGACGCCACCGGTCACCAGATACGGGTTGGCCGCCGCGTCGAAGCACTTCACCTCGGCGTTCGCCCCCTCGGGGTCGTCGGGCGCGCCCGGGATGAAACGGAGCGCGGCCTCCCGGTTCTCCGGGCCCCAGCACTGGAACGCACCGGCCCAGCGCGACGGTGCGAGCCGCAGATAGCTCGCGACCGACGGGGCACCCAGCGCCAGGAGTGCGGGCAGCTCCTCCAGCACACCCGCGAGGAAGGACTCGCCCAGCTTCGTCATGCCGTACGGCCCGTCGCCTCCCCGGCACAGGTTGTGCTCCCCCTCCCAGAGGCTGAGGTGCAGATGGGCGCCGTTGCCGACCGAGCCCGCCTCGATGACGGGCGCGAAGAGGGCCGTCATCCCGTGCCGTACGGAGACCGCGCGCACCGTCTCTCGGACCAGGACCGCGGTGTCGGCGGCGCCCACCGGACCGTCCGCGGCGACCGACACCTCGAACTGGCCCGGCGAGTACTCGGGGTGGATCTGCAGCACCTCCAACTGCTGTGCGGCGAGGGCGTCACAGACCTCGACGAGGTAGTCCGACAGATCGACCACCCGGGTCATGCCGTAGGCCGGGCCCTCGGTGGGGTACCGGAGTTCGGCACCGTCCGTACGGGCGACGGTCCACTCGGTCTCGAAACCCATCCGCAGCCGGAGGCCGTGCGCCGCGGCGCGCTCCGTCATCCGCCGGGCGAACTGCCGCTGGCAGGCGGGGTAGGGGGCGCCGCCCTGCTCGTACCGGTCCACCGGCGCCCAGGCCAGGCCCGGCTGCGCGGCGAGCGGGGTCAGCCGGTCGAGGTCGGGGAAGAGCCGCAGATCCCCGTCGGGTCCGCCGATATGGGTGCTGGTGGTGCTGGAGTCGTCCACCAGATAGACGTCGAAGACCGGGGACATGCCGACACCCCGCCGGGCCGCCGCGGCCAGCCGCGCCGTGGGCACCACCTTGACGCGGGTGATCCCGGCGTTGTCCACCCAGGTGAGGGCCACCGCGCGGACCCCCTGCGCGGTGAGATGGGCCGCCTCCTGACGGGCCACCAACTCGGCCTGCTTCCGATCCGGCGTCTCCATGCGCGCTCCTCCGTCGAAAAACCGGACCGCGTCGTCGCACAGCACCTGTACGGAACAGCACCCGGACGCGGGCTCACTGAGTCGATCTCCACTGCGCAACGTACAAGGTGATGTCATGCGGGTGGAACGCCGTCGCCGGAAGGCCTGATGAGGGGACGTGTCCCCCCGGATCCGACGGCCGGTGCCGCCCGCAGAGACGGTTCCGCCCCGCTAGCCGGAAGCAGTGCGCCGCCCTACGGCCGGCGCATCCGGGCCTCCTCGCGGGGAGGCGAGCGTTCCGTCCCGGCCCGACCAGCCGGGCACGTCGGACACACGCTGCGAGCGGGACGGGGGGAGGGGCCGCCGGTGCGGACACCGGCGGCCCCTGCAGGACTCTCGGCGTATCGGGCCCCTCACCGGGCGGAGGGCCGCGCCGGGTGCGGACAGAGGGCCTTGTCCGGTGCCCTGCCCGGGACATGTGGTGGCACCGCACCTCGCCGCGTTGCCGGACAGCCCTGGAGCGGAGCCACCAGGGCTCTCCGGCGCCCTGCGACGCACGGCACCGGACCACACGGCCTTCATCGGGCGCTCACCGTGCAAGGCCCCTCAGCGCTTCTTCCGCTGGGACTCCACGATCTGCCGCAGGGCGCCGTCGGCCGCGACGCGCCGCTGCACCCGGGCGGCCAGCCCGGGGAAGAGCCCGCCGATCGCGCTGCCCAGGCGCAGTTCGAGCGGGGCCACGTTCACCTCGGCCCGGTCGCGCTCGATGGCGTCCACGGTGGCGGCGGCCACCTGACCGGGGGAGACCGTACGGACCCCGCCGGGCGTGGCGGCACCCGAGTCGGCGAACATCCCGGCGTCCCGCACGAATCCGGGCTGCACGATCGACACACCGACCCCGGTGCCGTGCAGGTCCTGCCGGAGCCCGTGGGCGAACCCGCGGAGCCCGAACTTCGTCGCGTTGTAGAGCGAGGTCGCGGGGGAGGCGGTGCGGCCCGATATGGAGCCGATGAGGGCGAGATGGCCCGCGCCCGCCGCGACCATCCGGGGTGCCAGCAGCCGGGAGAGCAGCAGGGGCGCCCGGAGGTTCACATCGATGGCCCGGTCGATCTCCTCGGTGCTGTAGTCCAGCGCCTCGCCGCTGGACGGGAGCGCGGCGTTGGCCACCAGGATGTCCACCGGTCCGGCCTCCGCCGCCAGCCGTTCCACATGGGCGCGGTCGGCCAGGTCGGCGACGAGCGGCCGCGCGCCGAGCTCCGCGGCCAGCGGCCGCAGCGCCTCCGGACGGCGTCCGGTGACGAGCAAGGCGGCGCCCCGGGCGGCGAGTTGGCGGGCGAGGGTCCGGCCGATGCCGCCGGTGGCTCCGGTCAGCAGGACGGTCGATCCGGCGATACGCATGAGAACACCTGTCATCCGATTCCGTTCGTTCGAACGGACGATAGCGGAGCTCCGCCGCGGAGGGGGCCCGGGGGCGGATGCGGTCCGGCGGCAATGGAAGAATGCGCGGCATGTCAAGACCGGCCGGAACCCGCGACCGCATCATCCGTGCCGTACTGCGGATCATTGGCGAACACGGCGTGGCCGGTGTGACCAACCGCCGCATCGCCAAGGAAGCGGGCGTCTCGCTCGGCTCGGTCACCTACCACTTCGCCACGCAGCACGAGCTGCTGCGGGAGAGCCTGCGGTCGTTCGTCTCCGAGGAGACGTGCCGGTTCACCGAACTCGCCGCCCAGCACCCGTGCGACGGCACCGATCTGGCGGAGGCGAGCACCCTCGTCGGGCAGGTGGCCGCGAACACCGGCTTCGACAGCGAGCACATCGCCCCGTTCGAGATCTACATCCAGGCCGGGCGAGACCCCCAGCTCCGGACCGCCGCCGCCGAGTGCTTCGCCGCCTACGACCGGCTGGCGGCCTCGATCCTGAGCGCGCTCGGCGTCCCCGACGCGGAACGCGCGGCGAGCGCCGTCGTGGCCCTGGTGATGGGCATCCAGCTCCGGCGGCTCGCCACCGGCTCCGCTGCGGACGACCTGGTCGACGCGCTGCTGATATTCGTCAGCGGCTCGCAGCGCCCGGCCGTCTAGCGGAGTCTTCGGAGCCGGAGCCGGAGCCGGGGCCGGGGCCGGAGCCGGAGCCGGAGTCGGAGCCGGGGAACGGGAACGGCGGGCCCCTGCCCGCCAGCAGCCTGAGCCTTGTCCACGAACGGCCTGAGCCTGGTCCGTGAGCGGCCGGGAACTTGGCCCGGGACCGGCCGGGACTTGGCCCGAGGCCCGCCGGGACCGGCCGGAGCCGACGGCCGGGGTCGGGTCCCGGACCGGGCCTGGCCGCTACCAGGTGACGACCAGTCGGCCGCCCTCCTCGGTCACCTCCGTGCCGAACGCCGCGCACGCCCGGCGGAACCGCCGGGCCGTCCAACGGTGTTCCTCCGGCTCGGCCACCCGGGTGCGGCAGGGGTCGAGCGCCAGCGGCACGGCCTCCAGGCGGACCGGCCGACGCCCGGCGAAGGTGACGAGGAAGAGCAGCCCCAGATCGTTGCGCAACCGCCGGTCGGTGGCGTAGTCGTCGACGAAGTCCCCCAGGTCGTACAGGACATGGTCCTGGACGCCGTGGAAGACATGCGCCGAGTGGCCCGCGACGAGCGTGGCCCCCGCACCGCGGAACGCCCCGGCCGCCGCCCGGACGTGGGGCACGGGACGGGCCACCATGTTCGGGCCCCAGTGCGGGGTGACCACGGTGATGTCGGTGCCGAGCCCGGCGATGCCGTCGAGCAGCCACCGGGGGACCCCGGACGCCAGGTCGGCGTAGGCGGTCCCCGGCCGGTCCGGGCCGGCCGCGAAGTCGGCGGGGTGGTCGGCCACCGCGACGACGCCGACGGCCGTGCCCCCGCGGTGCAGCACGGCCGGTTCCCGCGCCTCCTTCCGGTCGTGGCCCGCGCCCACCCGGGCGATCCCCGCCGCGGACAGGTACCGGAAGGTGTCGGCCAGCGCGTCGGGGCCGAAGTCCAGGGCGTGGTTGTTCGCCAGCGTGACGCAGCCGACCCCGAGACTCCGCAGCACCTCGGCGGCGACGGGCGGCGCCCGGAAGAAGAAGCGCTTGAACGGGTCCGGCCACGGCGTGCCCCGCGCCGAGATCGCGCACTCCAGGTTGAGCACGAACAGATCCGCCTCCCGCGCCGCGGCCACCACCTCGTCCGTGAACAGAGGCTCGTCCGGAAACGCGGCCAGCTGCCGCCCGACGTTCCGTCCGAGCATGGTGTCCCCGGCCAGCGCGAGCTTCATGGCCCGGCCACCGGGGAGGGGGAGGCACCGGCCGGTGCGGGGCCCGGGTGCCGCGGGGTCTCCCCACACGGCACCACGGTCGGCAGCGTGCCGCATGGGGCGGGTGTGGTCTGCACGGGAATCGCCTTCCCCCGTCCCGTTCCCCGGGCGGGCCCGGCTACACCGCGGGTGGGCCCGGCTGAGGGCGGGTGGCTTCGGTTGTACCGATCCCGCCCGATCGGGGTTCGCATGCCGCGCGATACGGGTGCGACGCCGGGCCTGCGGCTGCCTGGCCGTGGCCGGGACGCGCCCTGACCCGATCGCGAGCCGGCCGGGCTCAGGGGCTGTCGGGATCGATGGCGCCGGTGATGCGGCGGCCGATCTCGCGGAGCTGCCTCTGCTGGGCCTTGGTGAGGGGGTCGATCACCAGGCGGCGCACCTCCGCGACATGACCGGGGGCGGAGTCCACGACCTTGTCCCAGCCCTCGTCGGTGAGGACGGCGAGGGTGAAGCGGCCGTCGTCGGGATCGGCGGTGCGGTAGAGCCAGCCCTCCTTCTCCAGGCGTTTGACCGCATGGGAGAGCCGGGAGAGGGAGCCGTCGGTGAAGTCGGCCAGGGTGCTCATCCGCAGCTTGCGCTCCGGGCTCATGGAAAGCCCGGCCAGGATCTGGTACTCGAAGTGGCTGATCCCCGCGTCGCGCTGCAGCTGGACGTCCAGGGCGGCCGGAAGCCGCACCGCGGTGCTGACCAGGGCCAGCCACGTCGCTTGCTCGTCGTCGTCCAGCCAGTGGGGCTCGTCTGCGCTCATGGACCCACTTTAACTTGAACGGTCAACTCGGATGCCCCTCTCCTGCGACTTGAACGTTCAAGATGAATCACTTGACGATTCAAGTGCGATCGGTCTAGTTTCGAGTTGAAGGTTCAATCAAGCAAACGGAAGTGTCCCCCATGAACATCACCTTGTGGATCATTGCGAGCGTCCTGGCCCTGGCCTTCCTCGCGGCCGGCCTGATGAAGGTCGGGATGCCGAAGGAGAAGCTCGCCGCCTCGGGCATGGCCTGGACCGAGGACGTCTCCGCGGGGGTGGTGCGGGCGGTCGGTGCCGTCGAGGTGCTCGGCGCCTTGGGGCTGATCCTCCCCGCCGCGCTCGGCGTCGCGCCGGTCCTGGTGGCCTGGGCCGCCCTCGGACTCGCGGTGACCATGCTGTGCGCCGCCGCGGTGCACCTGCGCCGGAAGGAGATGACGTCGGTCCCGGCCGCTCTGGCGCTGCTCCTCCTGGCCGCCCTCGTGGCCTGGGGCCGCTTCGGCCCCTACGCCTTCTAGGCAGGCCTTGTCGGCCTGAGCTCACCCCCGTTTTTTCCATCAGCGTGATCTTGTAGAAGGGAATCGACATGATCAATCGCCGTAACGTGCTCCGAAGCGGAGGCGCCGCTGCCCTGGGTGCCCTTGCCATCGGCGCGGTAGCCGGCGGAAGTGACCTGGCATCCGCGGCCGCGGGCAGCCGGGAACTGCTCGGCGACCCCGCCTCCACGCCGGAGGCCGAGTCGCTCTGGCCGGCCAACCTCACTTCTGGGGAGCGCAAGCTCCTGGAGATCTTCGATGAGCTGGACTTCGTCGTCTACTCCGGTCAGCAGTGGGACCGGCTCGGTGAGAGCCACGCGCAGAACATCCGCGTCCACTGGCCCGACGGCCATTACACGGACGGCCTCGACCGGCACATCGCCGACATGAAGGGCCAGTTCGTCTGGGCACCGGACACGCGCATCACCGAGCACCCGATCCGTATCGCCAAGGAGAACCTGACCTCGGTGACCGGCGTCATGAAGGGCACCTTCACCCAACCCATGCCGGACGGCAAGGGCGGTTTCATCCAGCCGACGGGCAAGAAGTTCTCCGTCAACATGGCCACGGTCGGCATCTGGAACAAGCACCGAGTGATGGAGGAGGAATTCCTCTTCTGGGACAACCTGACCTTCTATCAGCAGATCGGCCTCGCCTGATCCGCGCTTGGGCCGGCGGTGTGGTCGATCGTCGTGGCGCAGGTGACCTGCTTGAGGGGGGCGTGGAGCGGGTGCCCTTGTCCCGCGACCGTAGTCAGGCGCCTGCACCGGTCTCGCCCACCTGCCTTGCATACCCGGCGACGTACAGTTTCTTATATTTGAAAGGGGTGTGTGACGGTGAAGACCATGTCGTACTCGGAGGCGCGGGCGAAGTACGCGGAGGTGCTCAACGCCGTCACGGACGACCGGGAAGAGATAGTGATCACTCGCGCGGGGCGCGAGCCGGTGGTGATCGTCTCCCTGGAGGACTATGAGTCCTTGAAGGAAACTGCCTACATGCTCCGCAGTCCCGCGAATGCGCGTCGCCTCCTGGCCTCCATCGAGGAGTTGGAGAGCGTTGGCGGGACGGTGCGGGAGTTGGCGGGCCCGGAGTGCGTCTCATCCACAAGGTCGAGGACGACGCGATCCTGATCGCGCAGTGTCGCTACCACTACGAGAACTGACGGACCCGGGGCGCAGACGCGCAGCCTCGGCCAGGCGTCTTCCCGGATCCGTCTCTGCGGGCCGGGGGCGTCGCCTCGCAGACTGGGGGCGGCGCGGTGGAAAGCGAAGACGCCCCCTACGGAACCAGCACCCCCACCCCCGTGATCCGTCCCGCCACCAGGTCCGCGAGGGCTCGGTCGGCGTGGTTCAGGGGGTAGCGGGTCAGGCGGACGCGGGGGCGCAGGCGGGCTGCCTCGGCGAGGCATTCCCGGGCGTCCGCGCGGGTGTTCGCGGTGACGCTGCGCAGGGTCCGTTCCTGGAAGAGGTGGCGTGGGTAGTCCAGCTCCGGGATCGCCGTGAGGTGCACACCCGCCACCGCGAGGGTCCCGCCGCGGTCCAGGGCCTCCAGGGCGGTGGGCACCAGGGCGCCCACCGGGGCGAAGAGGATCGCGGCGTCCAGCGGCTCGGGCGGCGCGGTCGGACCGGCCGAGGCCGCGCCCAGCTCCAGCGCCAGGTGCTGCGCCTCGGGCGACCGGGTGACGACGTGCACGGTGGCGCCGCGGCCGATCGCGAACTGGGCGGCCAGATGGGCCGAGGCCCCGAAGCCGTAGATCCCGAGCCGGCCGCCCTCCGGCAGCTCGGCACGGCGCAGCGCCCGGTGGCCGATGATGCCCGCGCAGAGCAGCGGCGCGGCCTCCTCGGCGCCCCACCCGGCCGGGAGCCGGTGCACGTAACGGGCGTCGGCGACGGTGTAGCGGGCGTAGCCGCCGTCGGTGTCCCAGCCCAGGTAGTGGGAGTGCGGGCACAGGTTCTCGCGTCCGGTGCGGCAGAACCGGCAGGTGCCGCAGGTGCCCGCCAGCCAGGCCGCGCCCACCCGGTCCCCGGCGGAGAAGCCCCTCACCGCGTCCCCGGCGTCGATGATCCGGCCGACCACCTGGTGGCCCGGGGTGCAGGCCTCCTTGTGGGGCGGCAGGTCGCCCTCCGCGAGGTGCAGGTCGGTCCGGCACACCGCGCAGGCCTGGACCTCCAGCAGCAGCCCGTACGGCCCCGGCTCGGGCATCGGGCGCTCCCGCTGGCGCAGCGGGCCCGAGGCGAGGGGGCCGGGCCGCTCCACCACCCAGGCGGACGAGGTCGCCACGGGCTACCTCCCGTCCAGCACGTCCTCGACCGGGAACGCCTCGGCGTGCGCGGCGGGCCGGGAGAGGTGGAACTCGGAGTGGTAGGAGCCGTCGGTCTCCCGGCCCTCGGGGGAGCGGCCGGTGGCGCGGACGGCCTCCAGGGCGTGCCGCCGCTCGGAGTCGTCGCTGAACCGGCGCTGCCGGTAGGTGCGGTCCGCCGCATGCTCCGTGACCAGCCCGAAGGACGTCAGGGTGTCGACGATCGGGCCGTAGTCGACCGTTCTGAGCACGAAGGCCGCCACCCACACCGGTCCCGCGATGGGGCGCAGGATCCGTTCGAAGGTCCGGCTGGTGATGTAGCCGACGCCGCCGGTCACCGTGATCAGCCGGACCGGCTCCAGCGCCCGGACCAGGTCCGGGCTCGGATCGCTGGCCTCCAGGTCCTCGCCGAATCCCGCTGTCAGCAGCCCGGCGGCGGTCGCGTACGCCACCGCGTGGCGGGCCGCGTCGAGCCCCACCACCGGGGCGGGGTCCGCCGACCGGCGGTCGGCGTAGAACTCCCGGTCCTGCTCGATGAGTTGATGGCCGGTCAGGTCTTCCATGTCCGGGGAGGTGTAGCGGCTGTACAGCTCGTCCAGGGTGACGTCGTGGTTGAGCAGCGCCGCGTTGATGCCGTAGGAGCAGCAGACGTCGAGCACCGTGACCGGGCGCCCGGGGCCGCCCTGCGCTGCCCCACCGCGCTCCGTGCCACTGCGCTCCGTCCCACCGCGCTCCGTCCCACCGCGCTCCGGGGCGTCCGCCGCCTCGGCGTCCGCCTCCGCCGCCGCGGCGCGGGCGGCCAGCAGCCGTCGGAAGACCGGCTGGGCGTGCAGTGGTGTCTGGTACTCCAGCGGCTGGAGCCCGCGGAAGTAGGCACGGGGGTCGGGGCGGTCGTAGATGTCGTCGAAGGACGTCTTGCCCTGCCGCCCGTCGTCCGCGGACGAGCCGCCGCCCGGGGCAGCCCCCTCCGCCCCGCCCTGGATTCCGGTCATAGCAGCCCTCGCTGTCCTGGTGCGGTCGGGGCCCGGCGGGCCCCTTCCATCGTGGCAGGGGCCCGCCGGATGTGCCGAGGTGAGGACGCCCCGATGCGGGCCCGGGCTGCCCCCGGCCGGCCTCGGAACCCCGATGGCTCGGGCGGACCGCCGCGGGTCGGGGGACCCGCCGGGGTCGTCCGCCGGGGCCGGGGCGCCCGCCGGGCCTCGGGAGCCCTGGAGGCTCGGGAAGCCCGCCGGGGCCGAGGCAGCCGCCGGGCCGGGGGTTTCCGCCGGTGCCGGGGCCGGACCGGCACCGCCGGAAGCACCCGCCCCCGCACTCGCCCGCAGCTACTCCCCGGGACGGTCGACGTCGCCCCGCTCGCGGCGCAGCAGGTAGGTGTCCATGATCCAGCCCTTGCGCGCCCGGGCCTCCTCGCGCACCGCCCGGATCCGGTCCGCGACCTCCCCCAGCCGCCCCGAGATCAGGATCTCGTCGGGCGTGCCCAGATAGGCGCCCCAGTGGATGTGCAGGTCCGGTTCGGCCAGCCGGGTGAATTCCTGGTGCGCGTCGAGCATCACCACGACGTCGTCGGCGCCCTCGGGGAAGCCCTCCGACAGCCGCCGCCCGGTGGTGATCTGCACCGGGCGGCCCACCCGGTTCAGCCCCGTCCGGTGCCGGGCGGCGAGCGCCGAGACGCTGCTGATCCCGGGGATCACGTCGTAGTCGAAGGTCACCGCGCCGCGGGCCAGGATGTCCTCCAGGATCGCCAGGGTGGAGTCGTACAGCGCCGGGTCGCCCCAGACCAGGAACGCCCCGCACTCGCCGTCCGCGAGCCCGTCGCGGATCATCTCCTCGCACCGGTCGGCGCGGCGCCGCCGCCAGTCGTCGACCGCGGGCGCGTACGCCGCGGAGGACACGGTGCGGTCCCGTTCCGGGTCCTGAGCCTCCATCAGCCGGTAGGATCGCTCCACGGCGTGCCGCTGGAGGATCTCGTGCCGCAGCCGGGTCAGGTCGGACTTCTCCCGCCCCTTGTCCAGGATGAAGAAGACATCGACCGTGTTGAGTGCCTTTACGGCCTGCAGGGTCAGTTGATCGGGGTCGCCCGATCCGATGCCGATGACGCGGATCTTTCTCACGCTGCCCGAGTCTGCCCGATGGAACGCCCCGGTGGACGCAGGTGAAGAGGGCAAGGTCACATCCGAGCGCACTGCTGCTCAGGGGGTCGGTTCGCCTAGCCTTCCCTCATGACGGTCCTGCCTGACGACGGGCTCTCCCTGGCCGCCGAGTTCCCTGACGCGACCCGCGAACAGTGGCACCGCCTTGTCGAAGGCGTGCTGCGCAAGTCGGGCACCACGGATGTCTCGGGCACGGCGGCCGAGGACGCGCTTGCCACCGAAATCCAGGACGGGCTTGCCACCCGCCCGCTGTACACCGCCGAGGACGGCGCCGACGACCCCGGGTTCCCGGGCTTCCCCCCGTTTGTCCGGGGCGGCAGGCCGGAGGGCACCTCGGTGTCCGGCTGGGACGTGCGCCAGCGCCACGCCCACCCGGACCCCAAGCGGTCCAACGAGGCGCTGCTCGCCGACCTCGAGAACGGCGTGACCTCGGTCTGGCTCGCCGTCGGCGAGGCGGGGATCCCCGTCGGCGGCCTCTCGCAGGCCCTGGAAGGCGTCTACCTCGACCTGGCCCCCGTCGTGCTCGACGCCGGAGCCGAATTCGCCCCGGCCGCCGAGGAGTTGTTCCGCATCTTCGCGGAGCGCGGCGTGCCCGCCGGGGCCGCGCTCGGCGGACTGGGCGCCGACCCGCTCGGGCTCGTCGCCCGCACCGGGAGCGACACCGGCCTGTCCGGCCGGGTGGCCGCCGCCGCGGACCTCGCCGCCCGCTGCCACCGCGACCACCCGGGCGTCCGCGCCCTGGCGGTGGACGCCCTGCCGTACCACGAGGCCGGGGGCTCGGCCGCCGAGGAGCTGGGCTGCGCCCTGGCCACCGGCGTGGCCTACCTCCGCGACCTGACCGCGGCCGGCCTCTCCGTCGACGCGGCCTGCGGCCAGCTGGAGTTCCGGTTCGCCGCCACCGCCGACCAGTTCCTCACCATCGCCAAGCTGCGCGCCGCCCGCCGCCTCTGGGCCCGGGTGGCCGAGGTCTGCGGCGCCGCACCGGCCGCCGCGGCACAGCGTCAGCACGCCGTGACCTCCGCGGTGATGATGACCCGTCGCGACCCGTGGGTGAACATGCTGCGCACCACCGTCGCCTGCCTGGGCGCCGGGGTCGGCGGGGCCGACGCCGTGACGGTGCAGCCCTTCGACAGCGCCCTCGGCCTGCCGGACGCCTTCGCCCGGCGCATCGCCCGCAACACCTCCTCGATCCTGCTGGAGGAGTCCCACCTGGCCCGGGTCATCGACCCGGCCGGCGGCTCCTGGTACGTGGAGCGGCTCACCGACGAGCTCGCACAGGCCGCGTGGGCCTGGTTCCAGGAGATCGAGCGCGCCGGCGGCCAGGCCGCCGGACTGGGGTCCGGACTGATCGCCGAGCGCCTGGAGCACACTTGGCGGCGGCGCCGCGAGGACCTCGCGAAGCGCCGTGAACCGATCACCGGCGTCAGCGAGTTCCCGCTGCTGGCCGAGACCGTGCCCGAGCGCGAGACCGCGCCCGCCGGCCCGTCCGGAGGGCTGCCGCAGGTCCGCCGCGACGAGGCGTACGAGGCGCTGCGCGCCCGCTCCGACGCCCACCTCGCCGCCACCGGCACCCGGCCGAAGGTGTTCCTCGCCGCGCTGGGCTCCCCGGCCGCGCACACCGCGCGGGCGACCTTCGCCGCCAACCTGTTCCAGGCCGGCGGCATCGAACCGGTCCACGACCCGGTGACCGTGGACGCGGAGAGCGCCGCCGACGCCTTCACCCGCAGTGGCGCGGGCCTCGCCTGTCTGGTCTCCAGTGACGCCGTCTACGCCGAACAGGCCGAGTCCGTCGCCGCCGCTCTCGCGGCGGCCGGCGCCCGCCGGGTGTTCCTCGCCGGACGCCCCGGCGAGCGGCGGGAGGCGTACCGGCAGGCGGGGATCGACACGTTCGTCACCGCGGGCGGCGACGCGGTCGCCGTCCTCTCCTCCGCACTCGACGACCTGGGGGTGGCGTGATGCAGCGCAGCACCGGACAGCAGGCAGCGATCCCCGACTTCACCGGCATCGGCCTGGAGCCGGGCGGGGCGTCCCCGGCCGACGCCGGGCAGTGGCGCGCCGCGCTGCAGGACAGCACCGGCAAGGGCGACGCCGACCTGCTGTGGGAGACCCCGGAGGGGATCGGCGTGAAGCCGCTCTACACCTCCGAGGACGTGGCGGGGCTGGACTTCCTGGGCACCTACCCGGGCATCGCGCCCTACCTGCGCGGCCCGTACCCCACGATGTACGTCAACCAGCCGTGGACGATCCGTCAGTACGCCGGATTCTCCACCGCCGAGGAGTCCAACGCCTTCTACCGCCGCAACCTCGCCGCGGGCCAGAAGGGCCTCTCCGTCGCCTTCGACCTGCCCACCCACCGCGGCTACGACAGCGACCACCCGCGGGTCACCGGTGACGTCGGCATGGCGGGCGTGGCCATCGACTCCATCTACGACATGCGGCAGCTCTTCGACGGCATCCCGCTGGACCGGATGAGCGTGTCGATGACGATGAACGGCGCCGTGCTGCCGGTGCTGGCGCTCTACATCGTCGCCGCGGAGGAGCAGGGCGTACCGCCCGAGAAGCTGGCCGGGACCATCCAGAACGACATCCTCAAGGAGTTCATGGTCCGCAACACCTACATCTACCCGCCGCAGCCCTCGATGCGGATCATCTCCGACATCTTCGCGTACACCTCGCAGAAGATGCCGCGCTACAACTCGATCTCCATCTCGGGCTACCACATCCAGGAGGCCGGGGCCACGGCCGACCTGGAGCTGGCGTACACCCTCGCCGACGGCGTGGAGTATCTGCGGGCCGGACTCGGGGCCGGACTCGACGTGGACGCCTTCGCGCCGCGGCTGTCCTTCTTCTGGGCGATCGGCATGAACTTCTTCATGGAGATCGCCAAGCTGCGCGCCGCCCGCCTGCTCTGGGCCAAGCTCGTCAAGCGGTTCGACCCGCAGAACGCCAAGTCGCTGTCGTTGCGCACCCATTCGCAGACCTCCGGCTGGTCGCTGACGGCCCAGGACGTCTTCAACAACGTCACCCGCACCTGTGTCGAGGCGATGGCCGCCACCCAGGGCCACACCCAGTCGCTGCACACCAACGCCCTCGACGAGGCGCTGGCCCTGCCCACCGACTTCTCGGCCCGGATCGCCCGCAACACCCAGCTGCTGCTCCAGCAGGAGTCCGGGACCTGCCGGTCCATCGACCCGTGGGGCGGCAGCGCGTACGTGGAGCGGCTGACCCACGACCTGGCCCGCCGGGCCTGGCAGCACATCGAGGAGGTCGAGGCCGCGGGCGGCATGGCCCAGGCCATCGACGCCGGCATCCCCAAGCTGCGCGTCGAGGAGGCCGCGGCCCGCACCCAGGCCCGGATCGACTCCGGCCGCCAGCCGGTCATCGGCGTCAACAAGTACCGGGTCGGCGGCGAGGAGGCCATCGAGGTGCTCAAGGTCGACAACTCCTCCGTCCGGTCCCAGCAGATCGCCAAGCTGCGCCGGCTGCGCGAGGAGCGCGACGAGGCCGTCTGCCAGGACGCGCTGCGGGCGCTGACCGCCGCCGCCGAGGCCGGATCCGGCCAGGGGATGGAGGGCAACCTGCTCGCGCTGGCGGTCACCGCCGCCCGCGCCAAGGCGACTGTGGGGGAGATCTCGGACGCCCTGGAGAAGGTGTACGGACGGCACTCCGGCCAGATCCGTACCATCTCCGGTGTGTACCGGGAGGAAGCCGGAGCGTCGTCCGGCGTGGAGCGGACCAGGACGCTCGTCGAGGCGTTCGAGCGCGAGGAGGGCCGGCGGCCCCGGATCCTCGTCGCCAAGATGGGCCAGGACGGCCACGACCGCGGCCAGAAGGTGATCGCCACGGCCTTCGCCGACCTCGGCTTCGACGTCGACGTCGGCCCGCTGTTCCAGACGCCGGAGGAGGTCGCCCGGCAGGCCGTCGAGGCCGACGTGCACATCGTCGGGGTCTCCTCGCTCGCCGCGGGCCACCTCACCCTGGTGCCCGCGCTCCGCGAGCAACTGGCCGAGCAGGGCCGGGAGGACATCACCATCGTGGTCGGCGGGGTCATCCCGCCGCAGGACGTGGAGCCCCTCCGCGAGATGGGCGCCGCCGCGGTCTTCCTGCCCGGCACCGTCATCCCCGACGCCGCCCACGACCTGCTGAAGGGCCTGGCCGGGTCCCTCGGCCACGAGCTGTGAGCCCATGCCGCGGACGATCGACATCGATGCGTACACCAAGGGCGTCCTCGACGGGTCCCGGGCGTACATCGCCCGGGCCAT
Organism: Streptomyces sp. bgisy100; assembly: GCF_057709105.1. Taxonomy (NCBI): domain Bacteria; kingdom Bacillati; phylum Actinomycetota; class Actinomycetes; order Kitasatosporales; family Streptomycetaceae; genus Streptomyces; species Streptomyces sp. bgisy100. The sequence continues at coordinate 128,849 of NZ_JBYITE010000003.1, read as the reverse complement.
CACCCTCGTGGAGTCGACCCGGCCCGACCACCGGGAGGCGGCGCAGCGCCTGCTGATCGAGCTGCTGCCGCACACCGGCCGGGCGCGCCGGGTCGGCATCAGCGGGGTACCGGGTGTCGGCAAGTCGACGTTCATCGACGCGCTGGGCACCCGGCTCACCGGCCTCGGCCACCGGGTCGCGGTGCTGGCCGTCGACCCGTCCTCCACCCGGACGGGCGGCTCCATCCTCGGCGACAAGACGCGGATGGAGCGGCTCTCCGCCGACCCGGACGCCTTCGTCCGGCCCTCGCCGAGCGCGGGCACCCTCGGCGGGGTGGCCCGCGCCACCCGCGAGACCATCGTGGTGATGGAGGCCGCGGGGTACGACGTGGTGCTGGTGGAGACCGTCGGCGTCGGCCAGTCGGAGACGGCCGTGGCGAACATGGTCGACACCTTCCTGCTGCTCTCCCTGGCCCGCACCGGCGACCAGCTCCAGGGCATCAAGAAGGGCGTGCTGGAGCTCGCGGACGTCGTCGCCATCAACAAGGCCGACGGCCCGCACGAGCGCGACGCGAAGTCGGCGGCCCGCGAACTGGCGGGCGCGCTGCGGCTGTTGCAGGGGCACGACGCGGAGTGGAACCCGCCGGTGCTCACCTGCAGCGCCCGCGAGAGCACCGGCCTGGACACCGTGTGGGAGCGGGTGGAGCAGCACCGCAAGGTGCTGGACGCCACCGGCCGGCTCGCCGCCAAGCGCCGCGACCAGCAGGTCGACTGGACCTGGTCCATGGTCCACGACCAGCTGCTGGCCCGGCTGCGGGAGCACCCGGAGGTGCGCCGGCTGGCCCCGGACCTCGAACAGCGGGTCCGCGAGGGCACGTTGACGGCGACCCTCGCCGCCGGGCGGCTGCTCGACGCGTTCCGCGAGGCGGGTTCGTAGGGAGGCCGTGACGGCCTCACGGGCGGGTCACGGCCTCACGCCGCGCACCGCTTGTGGTGGCCGTCCTCGGGTCCTCGGCGGCCGATGGCGCGCACCGTTCACCGGGGTCGTGCCGTCGTTCCGTCGTTCCGTCGTACGGTCTGTCGGCAGGCGGTCTGTCGGCAGGCGGGCAGGCGGGCAGGCGGGCAGGCGGGCAGGCGGGCAGGCAGGCAGGCAGGCAGGCAGGCGGCCGGGGCTCCGGGGCTCCGGGGATCCAGGGGCTCCGCCAAGGGCCGCTCCCGGCCCACCGGCCGTGACCCCCGAGGGGCGCGAGTCGCTCGCTACCCTCGGAAGTGTGGTCGCCGCGCCCGCCGGGGGCCACCCCCTCCGGGGCGCCGGGCGTCGGGTCCGGCGATGCCGCGGGCGGAGGGAGGCCCGGGGCCCATGACACCGGTACCGCCCACGCCGGGTCCGTTCGCGACGCCGGTGCTGTCCATGACGTCGACAGTGCCCATGTCGGGTCCGCCCGTGAGGTCGACAGTGCCCATGCCGGGTCCGCCCATGACGTCGACAGCGCCCACGCCCGGTCCGCCCGTGAGGTCGGCGCCGCCCGTCACGCCCGCACCGGCACGCGGCCACGGCTGCCGCCGTCCGGGCGCCGTGGCCGGCGGGACTGCCCCGGTCCGGCGCATCGGCGACCGAGGCGCGACGCCCACCCCGACAGGCCCCGTACTCGGACGGCCCGCCGCCGTGAGGGGCTTCCGATGACCGACGCGATCGTGGTCGGCGCCGGGCCGAACGGGCTCGCCGCCGCCGTCACCCTCGCCCGGGCCGGCCTGCGGGTCACCGTCCTCGAAGCCGCGCCGAGGATCGGCGGCGGGACGCGGTCGGGCGAACTCACCGTCCCCGGCCTGCTGCACGACCACTGCTCGGCCGTGCACCCGCTCGGCCCGCTCTCGCCGTTCCTCCGCTCCCTCCGCCTGGAGCGGTACGGGCTGCTCTGGCGCCGGGCGGAAGTCGAGCTGGCCCATCCGCTGGACTCCGGGGCGGCCCCGGCGCTGGTGCGCTCCGCCGCCGAGACGGCGGTCGGTCTGGGCGCGGACGGGCCTGCCTGGCAACGGCTGTTCGCCCCGCTCGCCACCGACCTCGAACTGCTGGTCGAGGACGTGCTGCGGCCCGTGCTCGCGGTGCCCGCCCACCCCGTGGCGCTGACGCGGTTCGGCAGCCGGGCGCTGCTCCCTGCGACCGCCGTCGCCCGCCGGTGGCGCACCGAGGAGGCGCGCGCCCTGTGGGCCGGTGCAGCAGCCCACACCTTCGGCCCGCTGGACCAGCCCCTGACCGCCGCCGTAGGGCTGCTGCTCACCGCCGTCGGACACCGCACCGGCTGGCCCGTCGCCCGCGGCGGATCGCGGGCGGTCACCGACGCCCTGGCCGCACTCCTCGCCGACCTCGGGGGCACCGTGGAGACCGGCGTACGGGTGCGTTCGCTGGCCGAACTGCCCCCGGTGGGAACGGTGTTGCTGGACCTCTCCCCGCGCGCCGTCGTGGGCCTCGCCGGCGACCGGCTGCCGCCCCGGGTGCGCCGGGCCTACCGCGACTGGCGGTACGGTCCGGCCGCGTTCAAGGTGGATCTCGCGGTCGACGGCGGTGTGCCGTGGCGGAACGAGGTCTGCCGCCGCGCCGGAACCGTCCATCTCGGCGGCACCCTGGAGGAAGTCGCCGCCGCCGAACGGGAGATCGGCCGCGGCCGGATGCCGGAGCGGCCGTTCGTCCTCGTCGCCCAGCAGTACCTCGCCGACCCCGGGCGGTCGGCCGGGGACGTCCGTCCCGTCTGGGCGTACGCCCATGTCCCGCACGGCTACCGGGGGGACGCGACGGAGGCGGTCCTCGCCCAGTTCGAACGGTTCGCGCCGGGACTGCGGGACCGCGTCGTCGCGCGCTTCGTCCGGCCGCCCGCCGACCTGGAGGTGTACAACCCCAACTGCGTGGGCGGTGACGTCATCGGCGGGGCCAACACCGCACTCCAACTGGCGCTGCGGCGGCCCCGGATCACCCCGGACCCGTACCGCACCGGCATCCCCGGCGTCTTCCTCTGTTCCGCGGCGACGCCCCCGGGAGCCGGCGCGCACGGCATGTGCGGCCACCTGGCGGCCCGGTCGGCGCTGCGGGAGCTGGGGCTGCCCGGCTGACGGCCGGCCGCGCCCGCTTTCCCGGTGCCGGGGTGCGGGGGAGCGGGGCGGGCCGGTGCCGGGGTGTCCGGAGGCCGGACGTCCGGCGCCGGTGGCCGACACGCGGGTACGGGCTGGGGGTACGGGTCATGGGGTACGGAGGGCTGCGGGTACGGAGGGCTGCGGGTACGGACGGCCGGACGCCGGTGCGGGCACCGGCCGGGGGAGTGCGGCAGAATTCCCGTATGCGCGTTGTGATCTTGTGTGGTGGAGAGAGCCCGGAGCGAGACGTCTCCCTGGCCTCCGGCTCGTCGGTGGCCGGGGCACTGCTGGAGCGGGGCCACGAGGTGGTGCTCGTCGACCCGGCCGCCGCGGAGCCGGTCCTGGCCGGACCGCTGCGACCCGGTGACGCGGTCCACGCGTTCGAGGTCGGAAAGGAACCGCCGTCCCTCGCCGACCGCCACCGGCTGCGGGAGCGGATGCACACCGCCCTGACCGGCGGCCCGGTCCTGGAACTGCTGCGCGATGCGGAGCTGGTGTTCCTGGCGCTGCACGGCGGCTGGGGCGAGGACGGGCATGTGCAGGCGCTGCTGGAGATGGCCGGCGTCCCCGCCGGTCGCGGACGGTTCGAGCGTGGCGGTCCACCGGGTCGACTCGCTGCCGGAGCTGGCGCGGGTCGCGGCCGAGGTGCACGCCGGTTCCGTCGAGCTGCTGGTGGAGCCGTTCCTGCCGGGGCGGGAGTTCACGGTGGCCGTGGTCGGCGACCGGGCGCTGCCCGTGATCGAGATCGAGCTGACGACACCGCTGTTCGACTACGCGGCCAAGTACCAGCCCGGGGCGGCCAGTGAAGTCTGTCCGGCACGCATCCCGGACGCCCTGGCGTCCCGGCTCCAGGAGGCGGCGCTGCGCGCGCACCGGGCGCTGGGGTTCGGCGGCGACGCGTACTCGCGCACCGACTTCCGCTGCGACGCCGCCGGTGAGCCGATGTGCCTCGAAGTGAACGCCCTCCCGGGCATGACGGCGATGAGCCTGCTGCCGCTCGCGGGCAGCGGCGCGGACTGGTCCTACCCCGATCTGGTCCAGCGCATCGTGGACCTCGCCAGGGGCTGAGCCCGCTCACGAGGGGCGCTCCCGGAGGCATCCCGCCCGGTGAAGCTCCGGAGGGACGCCGGACGCCTGCCGCCGGACGCCTGCCGCCTCCGACCGGAGGGCCTGTGACCGGCACGTCTCCGACCGGCACGTCTCCAAACCGAAAGCGCCTCCTGCCGGGATGCCTCCCGCCGGAACGCCCCCCTCAGAACATCTGCAGGGCCAGGCTGGCCAGCGGGAGACCGAGCTGCCAGGCCGGGGTCCACACGGTGGGGGCCGGATCCTCGTCGACGTCGGCACCCTCCCAGGTGCCGGCGTCGTAGTCCTCGTCCGCCGACAGCAGTTCGGTCTCGACCAGCCGTCGCCAGGCGGCCCGGGCGAACGGCAGATCCGCTCCGGTGTGCCCGACCGCCTGCTCCTCCCGGTGGAGGTACTGGAGGCGGCGGGAGCACCAGCTGTGCCACGGTTCAGCCGCCGCCGTCAGATCGCACCAGTGCTCCAGCTGCGACACCACACCGGCTCCCGACAGCTGCGCACCGCCCGAGAGGAAGGCCGTCAGCGCCAGGGCATCCCGCCCGGCCCGGAACTCCAGGGTGGTGGGCTGCATCAGTTCGGCCTGCCGGAGCACCTCGTCGGCGACGTATTCGGCGTACAGCCATGCCATCGGCACGGCCAGCTCATCCCCACTGGCGCTGCCCGCCCGCTCCGGCATCATGCCGCCCACCTCCGCTCCACCACGTCCCGGTCATTCGCGCGCCCACTCTCAATCACGGACGAAGACCGCTCTGTGCTCAATGGAGCGCGAAAGGAATCGCCCGAGGTCACATCGCGCCCGAACGGGCATGATCCGCCCGGGTCGGATGCGGGACGCGGGGCGTGGAACGAAAGAACGGCGTCCGCTGTCGGATGCTGTCCCCGTCATGGCCCGGATGCCGGTCGGTCCCTCCCCTCAGCACGCCGCTCACGACACCCCGCGGCACCTTCTCCTGAGGACGGACCGGACGGCCGCCACGGTTCCCGTCAGGCCTCCCCGGGGTGCCACTTCGGCCACTCGCCGGGCCGGTCGGTCCAGTGGACCTGCTCCGGATCGTCGAAGTCGACGTCCGGGAAGACCTGGCGCACCCGCACGTCGAATTCCTCGCGCTCCAGCGGCTCCCAGCCGACCCCGCGCAGATGCACCAGCCGGTACCGGCTGTCGCTGTCGAACGGTGCCACCACGACCGGTACGTCCTGCTCGGGGGCGCTCGCGACGTTCTCCATGCCTCCAGAGTGCTCCCGGTACGCCCCACCCGGCCAGCGGGGACCGGTGTGCGGACGAAAAGCCCGGCGGAGGCGGCGCGGGGCGGTTCAATGGGGGGCGTGGACTGCGTTTTCTGTGCCATCGTCGCGGGTGAGGTGCCCAGCCACCGGGTCTTCGAGGACGAGACCGTGGTGGCGTTCCTGGACGCCCGGCCGCTCTTCCCGGGGCACGCGCTGGTGGTGCCGCGCCGCCACAGCGAGACGCTCGGCGATCTCCCGGGCGCCGAGGTGGGGCCGTTCTTCCTCCGGGTGCAGCGGATCGCGGGCGCCGTGGAGCGGGGCATGGGCGCGGCCGGGTCGTTCGTGGCCGCCAACAACCGGATCAGCCAGTCCGTGCCGCATTTCCACGTCCATGTGGTGCCCCGTAACCCCAAGGACGGGCTGCGCGGATTCTTCTGGCCCCGCGGCCGGTACGCGGACGGGGCCGAGGCGGAGGAGACGGCGGCCCGGGTGCGGGCCGCGCTGGAGGACTGAGCGGGTCCCGGCCGGCGCGGGGCCGCACCGCGCGGCCCCGTGCCCGTACGCCCCACCCGATACGCCCGTACCGTGAGGCCCTGCGCTTCCGGCCACCTGCTTCCGCACCGCCCCTCGGTGCCCGGTACCGTCCCGCGGCGCCCCACCGCACCGCGCGGCCCTGCACCGCCGGGCCGTGCTGCCGCCACCCGGTTGCATCTTCGCCGCATTTCGTATTGATTCGATACGTACCAGTCTTGTGGGTACCCAGTCCTGCGGGGCGTCGTCTCCCCGGGCTGGAGGTGCATCATGCGGTTCGCCGACCGCGCGGAGGCCGGGCGCCGGCTCGCCGGGCAGCTGGACCATCTGCGCACCGAACACCCCGTCGTCCTCGGGCTCCCCCGTGGCGGGGTGCCCGTCGCCTCCGAGGTGGCACGCGCGCTGGGCGCACCGCTGGACGTCATCCTCGTCCGCAAACTCGGCGTCCCCTACCACCGGGAACTCGGCTTCGGCGCGATCGGCGAGGGCGGCGTGCGGGTCGTGCACGACAGCATCATCCGGATGAGCCGGGTCGACGAGGCGGATCTGGCCGAAGTCCAGCGGACCGAGGAGGCGGAACTCCAGCGGCAGGCGCTGCGGTTCCGCGGCGGCCGCCCGCAGATCCCCCTGGCGGGCCGGACGGCGATCGTGGTGGACGACGGCATCGCGACGGGCGCGACGGCGTCCGCCGCCTGCCGGGTCGCGCGGGCGCACGGCGCGGCCCGGGTGGTCCTGGCCGTTCCCGTGGCGCCCCCGGACGCTGCCGCCGCACTCCGCTCCGAGGCCGACGAACTGGTGTACCTCTCCACGCCGAGCGCGTTCTACGCGGTCGGCGAGTGGTACCAGGACTTCTCCCAGACCCCGGACCGGGACGTCGTCGACCTCCTCGCCCGGTCGGCCCCGGACCCCGGCCCCGGAACCGACACCGCAGCCGGCTCCGGAACCGGAACCGACACCGCAGTCGGTCCCGGAACCGGCACCGCAGCCGGCCCCGGAACCGGCACCGGCCCGGATCCGCCCGGCGGCGCGGCCCGGGAGCCCGCCCCCGGAGGCACGGCAGCGGACCGCGCACCGGCCGCCGCCGCACCGGACGCCACAGCACCGGAGGCCACAGCATCGGAGGCCACCGCGCCGAACGCCACCGCAATGGACGGAGCGCCCGCGAAGCCGCCCGGGACCACGCCCGCCGCGACGCGGCGGGAGATCGGGGTGGACGCCGACGGGGTCCGGCTCACCGGTGATCTGACGGTCCCCGAGGGCGCGCGCGGCCTCGTCGCGTTCGCCCACGGAAGCGGCAGCAGCCGCCGCAGCCCCCGCAACCGGAGCGTCGCGGCGGCCCTCAACGACGCGGGTCTGGGCACGCTGCTCTTCGATCTGCTCACGCCCGAGGAGGAGCTCGACCGGGCCAACGTCTTCGACATCGAGACCCTCTCCCGCAGGCTCCTCGGGGCGGTCGCGCTGCTGCGCCGCCGCTACGGGGGCGTCCCGGTCGGCTGTTTCGGGGCCAGCACCGGCGCCGCCGCCGCGCTGCGGGCCGCGGCACAGGGCGACTGCGGCATCGCCGCCGTGGTCTCCCGCGGCGGGCGGCCCGACCTCGCCGGCCCGGGGCTCGCGGACGTCACCGCCCCCACCCTGCTCGTCGTGGGCGGCCGGGACACCACCGTGCTCGACCTCAACCGCCAGGCGGGGACCAGGCTGACCTGCGAACACCGGCTCGCCGTCGTACCGCTGGCCACCCACCTCTTCGAGGAGCCCGGCGCCCTGGACGCCGTGTCGGACCTCGCCCGGGACTGGTTCCTGGAGCATCTCGCCGGGGTCCGTCCGGAAACCCCCGCGGGCGTCGCGCGCCCGGCGTCGACCCGGAGGCACCCCGAGGCGCATCCTGGAAGCTGAGCTGGAGGTGACTGTCATGCAGACCATCACCGGATGGCACGTCGACATGGAGTTCCGCGAGGTCGACAACAAGACCGAAGCAGCCGCCCTGCTGCGCGTGCAGGACGGGACGGAGCTCCGGGCGCACGGGCGGGCCAACCGCCACCCGGACGACCCGGAGCAGCCACGGGTCGGCGAGGAGATCGCCGCGGCCCGCGCCCTCAACGACCTCGCCCGGCAGCTGCTCGCCAAGGCGGGGGTGGAGATCGAGGAGGTCACGCACCTGCGGGCGCATCTGGCGATGTGACCCGAGCGCCCCGAGGGGCGACACCCGCGGCGGGGGCCGGTCCGCAAAGGACACCGGCCTCCGGTGCGCGGCTTCGTACGCCCGGCAAGGCCCCCCGGCAAGGCCCCCCCGACAAGCCCCCCCCGGCAAGGCACCCACCCGGCACGGGCCCCCCGTCGGCCGGTGCCGGACCGGGGCGGGCGCCGGGCTCGTGCTTCGGCCCCGCGTCCGGCGCTCCCCACACCACCGTGGGCCCGGGCCCGATACCCGCCCCGGATCTAGACTTGGGACGTGGCCCGACCCAATAAGGACGTCGAGGCTCTGCTCCAGGAGTACGCCGACCTCGTCCTGATCACCGGCGGAGACGCGTTCAAGGCGCGCGCCTACGAGAAGGCCGCACGGGCCATCGGCGGGTACCACACCGACATCTCCCGGCTCGACGCCGCGGGCCTGCGTGAGATCCCCAACGTGGGCCGCTCCATCGCCGACAAGGTGACCGAGTACCTGCGCACCGGCCGGATGCCCGCCGTCGAGGACGTCCGCGCGCGCATCCCCGCCGGCGTGCGGGAGCTGATGGCCATCCCCACCCTCGGGCCCAAGAAGGCCCTGACGCTCTACGAGGACCTGCACATCGCCTCCGTCCCCGAACTCCGCGACGCCATCGCGGAGGAGCGGCTGCGCGACCTCAAGGGCTTCGGGCCGAAGACCGAGGAGAACATCCTGCACGGCATCTCCCTGATGCAGGCCGCCGGCGACCGGGTCCAGGTCGACACCGCGATGGAGGTCGCCGAGGAGATCGTGGCCGAGCTGTCCGCGCTGCCCGGCTGCGAGAGTTGCGCGTACGCCGGTTCGCTGCGCCGGATGCGCGAGACCATCGGCGACGTCGACATCCTGGTCGCGGCGGAGCGCTCGGAGCCGTTCATGGAGGCCTTCACCCGCCTGCCGTTCACCACCGAGACCATCGCCCACGGCGCGAAGAAGACCTCGATCCGCACCACCAAGGGCCTCCAGATCGACCTGCGTGTGGTGCCCCCGGACTCCTGGGGCGCCGGCCTGCAGTACTTCACCGGCTCGAAGGCGCACAACATCCGCACCCGCGAGATGGCCGTGCGGCACAAGCTCAAGCTCTCCGAGTACGGCCTGTTCCACGCCAGGAGCGGGCGGCGGATCGTGTCCCGCACCGAGGAGGAGGTCTACGCCCACCTCGGCCTCCCCTGGATCCCGCCCACGCTCCGCGAGGACCGCGGCGAGGTCGCCGCCGGCCTGCGCGACGAGCTGCCCGACCTGGTCACCGAGGCGGACATCCGGGGAGACCTGCACACCCACACCGACCTCACCGACGGCGTCGCCACCCTGGAGGACATGGTCGAGGCCGCCGCCCGGCGCGGCCACCGCTACTACGCCGTCACCGACCACGCGCCCAACCTCTACATGCAGCAGATGACCGACGAGAAGATGCTCGCCCAGCGGGAGCGGGTGCGGGAACTCGACGGCAGGCACCGCCGGATGCGGCTGCTGCACGGCACCGAGCTCAACATCGACCCGGACGGGAACGTCGACTGGCCGGAGGAGTTCCTCGCCGGGTTCGACCTCTGCGTCGCCTCGGTGCACTCCCACTTCAACCAGAGCCGGGACGCCCTGACCAAGCGGCTCGTCCGCGCCTGCGAGCACCCCTACGTCGACATCATCGGGCACCCCACCACCCGCCTCATCGGGAAGCGGCAGCCGCTCGACCTCGATCTCGACGCGGTGTTCGCCGCCTGCGCCCGCACCGGAACCGCCCTGGAGATCAACTCCCACCCCGACCGCCTCGACCTGTCCGACGAGAACATCCTGCTGGCCAAGCGGTACGGCGTGAAGTTCGCCGTGAACACCGACGCGCACTCCACCCTCCACCTGGACTGCCTGCGCTACGGCGTGGGCACGGCCCAGCGGGGCTGGCTCACCGCGGAGGATGTGATCAACACCTGGCCCCTGGACCGGCTGCGCCGGTTCCTCCACCGGGCAGGCCGGGCACCGGGATCGCCCCCACCGGGCTGATCGGGGGCAGCTCCAGTTCCTGCGGGGGCCGCCGGATTTTCCACACGGTCAATATGTCTTTTTCGGGAAATGCGGAGCATTTCTTGACATTGCCGGAAAGGCGTGCCTGTAATGCCCCCATTGAACCGGTTCATGAACCCGTTGAGGCGCTGCTCCATGCGGTGGTCAGCCTGGTAGCGCCTCCCACCGGCAGTGCCTCCCACTCATGTTCCACTCCGCTTTGATTCGGCCGCTCGCGGTACGTCGGCAGTTGTGCCCGGCTCTCGCGATACGCCCGCCGTACAGGGCTGGACGCCGAGCTTTCGCCTGGAGTTCCGTGTCGCGGGCCCGGCATGCCCAGGAGCGGTGTCTACTCATGATTCGCTGCGGATTGTGCGGTTCGTCGCGTTCTGATCCGTGTCTGCCTCTCCTTGTGTCGGCAGAAGGCCTGAGCCGTGCATATCAGCGCCCGCACACCGTTTCCCCTTGGAGTCGTCATGCACATCTCTGCCAAGTCCCGTCGCTCCCGGTCAGCCGCGGCTCTGGTGGCGACGGCCACCGCAGCCGGTCTGCTGCTGACCTCCTGCGGCGACGATGGCTCGCCGCCCGAGTCCGCGGACGGCGGCAAGATCACTCTGACCGAAATGGACTACTACGCCACCCCACCCGGACGGGCCCCCCTGGGTGAGCAGCTCAACCGGTGCGGCAAGGAGGCCGGGGTCACCATCAAGCGGCAGATCGTGCCGGACCTGCGCACCAAAGTGCTCCAGTTGGCGAACAGCCGGGCGCTGCCGGACCTGATTCTCCTCGACAATCCCGATCTGCAGCAGCTCGCCGCCACGGGAGCCCTCGCCGACCTCGGTCCGGCCGGTGTGAACACCGACGGGCTGTATCCGAACGTCGTCGCCGCGGGCGAATACCAGGGGAAGCTGTACGGTGTGGCGCCCGGTGTGAACCAGTTGGCGCTGTACTACAACACGTCGATGCTCAAGAAGGCGGGCGTCAAGCCGCCCGCCACGTGGGACGAGTTGCGCGCCGCGGCGAAGAAGCTGACCCAGGGCGACCAGGTGCACGGAATCGGCTTCGCCGTGCCCGCCACGGAAGAAGGCAGTTTCCAGTTCGAGTCCTTCTTCTTCGGCGCCGGCGCTTCCCTGAAGGAGCTCGATTCGCCGCAGGCGGTGTCGGCGCTGAATCTCCTGAAGGACCTGGTCGACTCCGGTTCGGCTCCCGAGGACGTGCTCAGCTGGAATCAGATGAACGTCGGGGAGCAATTCGCGAACGGCTCGCTGGCCATGATGATCAATGGCCCCTGGGAGCTGCCCCTGCTGCGCAAGGCAGGGATGAAGGACTTCGGCGTCGTGCCGGTTCCCGCCCCGGCGGGGCGCACTCCCTCCGGTGCGCTCGGCGGTGAGGTGTGGGCGATCGGCACCAGCGGGGAGAAGGCCCGCAAGGCGGGCGAGGTCATCAAGTGCATGGTGTCGACGGAGAACAGTCTGGAGTGGGCAAAGCTCACCAACTACGTGCCGTCCGACGAGAAGGCGGCCGCGCAATTCCGTGCCACTGATCCCTCGGTGAAGACGTTCGTGGACACCATCGGAAGCGCCAAGGGCCGTTCGGAGGAAGTCGGGCCGGAATATCCGAAGTACTCGCAGGCGATGTGGACCGCGGTGCAGAGTGCACTGTCAGGGAGCAAGTCGCCCGGCGCGGCGCTGACCGACGCGCAGAAGCAGGCGACGGAATGAGCACCGATCCGCTGACCCGTGTGCGGTGCACGGCGACGACAACCCTCCCGGGCAGCTGACCGTGGCTCCAGCACTTCCCAACCACCCGGCGGCGGCCGGCGGCGGCAGGAGGCCGCCGCCGGACCGCTCCGTGGCTCCGGCGGCGCGCAGCCGGGGGCTCGGGATCGGGTTCGCCGTGCCGGTCGTCGTGTTCGTCGCGGTGTTCTACCTCTACCCCCTGGCCCGCAATGTGGTGCTGTCCTTCCAGGACTACGACATCAGTTCCCTCTACAGCGGCAACGCCCCGTTCGTCGGCTTCGCCAACTACCGCAAACTGCTGAGCACCCCGGCCTTCGCCACCGCCGTCGTCAACACGGTGGTTTTCGTCGCGGGCTCGCTCTTCTTCCAGTTCACGATCGGCCTGGGACTGGCGGAGTTCTTTCGCCGCTCGTTTCCGCTCGGCCGGCTGTTGCGGTCGCTCATGCTGATCCCCTGGCTCTTACCCCTGGTAGTCGCCGGCACGTTGTTCCGGTGGATGCTCGACACCAGCAACGGCGTCGTCAACCAGATCCTGCTCGCCCTCCACCTGGTCCAGGAACCGGTGCCGTGGCTCAACACCCCCAACACCGCCATGGCCGCAGTGCTGATGTGCAACATCTGGATCGGCGTGCCGTTCAACATGGTCATTCTCCACAGCGGGCTGCAGGCCATCCCGACGGAGCTGTACGAAGCGGCTTCGCTGGACGGCGCCGGCCGTTGGCAGCAGTTCCGCTATGTCACATTGCCCCAGCTCAGACCAGTGATCAGCATCGTCCTGACGCTCGGCCTGATCTACACGCTCAAGGTCTTCGACGTGATCTGGGTGATGACCAAGGGCGGCCCGGCGAACGCCACCAACACGATCAGCACCTACGCCTACCAGCTGTCCTTCGGCGGCCTGTCGGAGTTCGGTCTCGGAGCGGCCGCGGGATCTCTGCTCGTCGTCGTGGCCGCCGTCTTCGCCCTGCTGTACCTGCGCACGCTGCGCGCCGAACCCGGGGTCCGCGCATGAAAGCTGCCCGCGCTGCCCGGAGCCGGCCCGCAACGGTCCGTCGCGGACGGAGCCGGGCGGCCATCGCGACGTGGGCGAAAACCGCGTTCGGTGTGGCCGTCGTCGCCGTCATGCTGTTCCCGCTGTACTGGATGGTGAATGCGTCCTTCCAGACCAATCAGCAGTTGGCCCGGCGCTCACCGCACTGGCTGCCCCTCGACGGCACACTCAGCGGCTACGAGAATGCGCTGTCCCAGCAGGGCGGCCATCTGCTGGCCTCCCTGATCATCGCCGCGGGCGCCACGGCCCTGACGCTGGCCCTGGCCGCTCCGGCGGCCTACGCGCTGGCGCAACTGCGCTCTCCGGGCGGCAGGACGCTGCTGACCGTGCTGCTGGTCGTCCAGCTCGTGCCCGGCATCGTCATGGCCAACGCGTTGTACCGCATCTTCGCGTCCGCCCGGATCCTCAACTCGGCACTGGCGTTGATCCTGGCCGACGCCACACTCGCCGTTCCCTTCGCCGTGCTCATCATGCGGGCCTTCATGATCGCCATTCCCCGGTCCCTGCTGGAGGCAGCGGCATTGGACGGTGCCGGCGTGGTACGCACCTTCTGGCGGATCGTGCTTCCCGTCTCCCGCAATGCGCTGATCACCTCAGGCCTGTTCGCGTTCCTCCTGGCCTGGGGCGACTTCCTGTTCGCCACCACGCTCAATCTCAACTCCACGACCTGGAAGCCGGTCACGCTGGGTCTGTACGACTACATCGGTGCCGGCACCAACACCACCAGCTGGAACTCGGTGATGGCCACGGCCGTCATCTCGTCCCTGCCCGCCGCGCTGCTTCTGGCCGTTGTCCAGCGGCACATCGCTGTCGGGCTCACCAGTGGCGCGGTCAGGGAGTGACCGCGCCTCGAACCGCCACCCCTGCCCCTCGAACCGCCACCCCTGCCCCTCGAACCGCCACCCCTGCCCCTCGAACCGCCACCTCTGCCCTTCGAACCGCCACCGACCTGTACCACAGCCCCGTAGAAAGGAGCAGCGTGTCTCCGTCCGACGGCACCAGGCCCGCACCCTCCGCTTCCGCCACCGGCGCAGCAGGGAACAGCTTCCCGCCTCCCGCCTCCTCCCGTCCGGCTGTCCTTCTCGAATTCGGTGACGCCGAGCACGTACTGCGGGTGGAGCCCTGGGGGGCCGACAGCGTCCGGGTGCGCTCGGCCCGGGGCCGTGTGCGGGACGACCTGCCGGGAGCCCTGACCGCGCCCCCTGCCGCCGTGGCGGCGGAGGTGGACGCGGGTCCCGACGGCAGTCGGATCCTCACCGTCGGACGGCTGCGGGTGGAGCTGTCACCCCGGGGCCACCTGCGTTTCGCGCGTACCCAGGACGGAACCGAGCTGCTGCGCGAGTCCGTCGGTCACTTCGCCTGGCCCGGCGCCCGCCAGTTCACACCGGCCGGCGAGGGCGCCCATCGGCTGGAGCAGCGCTTCGCCGCCCATGACGGTGAGCAGTTCTTCGGGCTGGGCCAGCACTCCCACGGGCGCCTCGACCACAAGCATCTGGTGGTCGACCTGGTGCAGCGCAACGGGGAGGTCACCATCCCGTTCACCCTCTCCTCCCGAGGCTACGGACTGCTGTGGAACCTGCCCGCCGTCGGACGGGTGGAGCTGGCCGCCGATCAGACCCGGTGGGTCGCCGACGCCGCCGATCAGATCGACTACTGGATCACCACCGCTCCGACTCCCGGCGGCATCATGAGCAACTATGCCGATGCCACCGGGCACGCTCCCCTGCTGCCGGAGCGGTACCTCGGCTTGTGGCAGTCCCGCCTGCGCTACCGGACACAGGAGGAACTGCTGGACGTCGCCCGCGAATACCGGCGCCGGGGTCTTCCGTTGTCGGTGATCGCGGTGGACTACTTCCACTGGCCGCACCTGGGTGACTGGTGCTTCGACGCCGCCGACTGGCCCGATCCGGCCGGCATGGTGGCGGAACTGGAGAGCATGGGGGTACGGCCGCTGGTGTCCGTGTGGCCGTCCGTCAGCGTCCTGAGCGAGAACTACGCGCACATGCGCGATGAGCGGCTGCTGCTGAGAACGGAGCAGGGCCAGCCCTTCCAGCACGTCTTCCCCGACAGCCAGGTCGACCACAAGTCCCTGCCCGTGGTGTTCTACGACCCCACCGACGAGCGGGCTCGCGACTACATCTGGAGCCGCGTCAAGCGCAACTACTACGATCTCGGCTTCCGGCTGTGGTGGCTGGACGCCTGCGAACCGGAGATGTACCCCGAACAGTTCGGCAACCTGCGGTACGCGGCGGGCCCGGGCCCGGCGGTGGCCAACGTGTATCCGCGCGAACATGTGCGCGGCTTCCACGAGCGCATGCGCGCCGAAGGCGAAGACGTTCCCGTCAGCCTGGTGCGCTCCGCCTGGGCCGGCAGCCAGGCCTACGGGGCGGCTCTGTGGTCGGGTGACATCCCGGCCACCTTCGAGGCACTTGCGGTGCAGGTGCGCGCGGGGCTGAGCGCGGGCCTGAGCGGCATTCCGTGGTGGACCACCGACATCGGCGGTTTCCACGGTGGCGACCCGGACGACCCCGACTACCAGGAGTTGCTCATCCGCTGGTTCCAGTTCGCCGTCTTCTGCCCGCTGCTGCGGATGCACGGCCACCGCGAACCGCGGGACGCTCACGCTGCGGGCCGGAACGGGGGGCCCAACGAAATGTGGTCCTACGGGCCGGAGGCCTACCGGATCCTGACCCGGCAGTTGCGGCTGCGACAGGACCTTCGTCCCTATCTCCACCGACAGATGGCCTCCGCGGCGGACCGCGGTGCACCGGTCATCCGGCCGCTGTTCTTCGACTTCCCCGACGACCCGGCCGCGTGGACGGTCGAGGACCAGTTCCTGTGCGGCCCGGACCTGCTGGTCTCCCCGGTGACCTGGCTCGGCGATCGGCGCCGCCCGGTCTACCTGCCGGCCGGCGCCGACTGGGTGGACCCCGCCACAGGAACGGTCCATGCCGGCGACCGGACCGTGACCGCCGACGCTCCACTGGAACGCATCCCCGTCTTCCTGCGCCACGGATCGACCCTGGATGTGAAATTCCCGGGCTGAGGGCGGGAGCCGTCACGGAAGTGCCACGCCGTCGGCCGCACGGCTGACCTCGGCTGTGCGGACGTCCCGAGCGGCCGGGCCCTGCGGGGGCGGATCTCCTGCAAACGCCCTCCACGCGGCCACGACGCCCCTGCCGATCGTGGTCGTCGTGGGCGTGGACGACGCCTCCGATGTGCCTCGGGCCGTTGAGTGAGAGTGCAACTTGTTCGATTCCTCCCCTGCATGCACCATGGGACTGTGCGTAACGTTGCTCGAAGGAATTGAGCAAGAATGGCCACTTCTCCGACGGAAACTCGTCACTCCGGGTGGTCGATCGATGTCCCCATGGCCATCATCAGCGTGGGGGGCAAGGTCACAGGGTGGAGCGAGGGGGCCCGGCAACTGCTGGGCTACGGCGCTTCGGAGGTGGTCGGGCACCCCGTCTCGGACCTCCTGATCAACAAGGACTCCCCCGAGGTGGCCGGGCTCTGCCTGATCGAGGCCCGGGAATGGAGCGGCGCAGCGGCACTCCGGCACCGGGACGGCCACCGCGTCGATGTGAACCTGCACCTTCAGCCGTCCCTGGGTGACGACGGAACGGCCCGGACGTTCGTCGTGACCGCCACCGCGGGTGCGGCCGAGGCGGCGTACGACCGGCTGATGGTGGAGTGGGCCTTCGCCCAGTCCTCCGTCGCGCTCTCCACCTACACCACAACCTCCCGCACGTGGCAGGTGAACGCCGTCGCGCACGGGGGCGGGCAGCCCCCGCCGACAGGGCACGTGACCGGCGGGCCCGCCGGCGACGAGGGGGCGCAGACGGCTGCGGGGCACGTCGGGGCCGCCGAAGGCAGAGCTGCCGAAGACAGAGCCGCCGAAGACGGGCAGCGGCAGGTGGCTGAGGCGGGAACCTGGTCCTATGCGGACCTGCTGGACGGAGACCGCGCTGACGAGGGGTTTCTGCAATGCGTCCGCCGGGTCGCCGAGGAGAGCCGGCCCATGCGCTACGAGCATCTCGCCCCGGCCGCACCGTCCGCTCATCGGCGCGCCTGGACCATCGAGATGTGGCCCGTCCGCAATCCCGACACCGGCCGGCTGGCCGGCGTCGGGGCTGCGGCGTTCGACAGCAGCGAGCAGGAGGCCGCCCGGCAGCGCCTGGCTCTGCTCAACGAATCGGGCGCCCGGATCGGAACCACCCTGAATGTGACGCGCACGGTTCAGGAACTCGCCTCCCTGGCCGTCCCGCGGTTCGCCGACTCCGTCAGTGTGGACCTGGTCGACACCTTGACCCGGGGGATGGACCCGTCGCCCGGTCCGGCCGACGCCGCCGTGGTGCTGCGCCGGGTCGCGCACCAGAGTGCCGACGGGGTGCCCGAGGCCGACACGGAGATCGGGGAGGCCGTCGGCCATCCTCCGCTCTCACCCCCCGCACGTGCCCTGACGACCGGTCGAACGGTGCTGTGCGGAGCAGAGGACCCCGACTTCCCGCGGTGGGTCGCCGCAGGCTTGGGGAGATCCGCCCGCGGGCAGGAACGCCGATTCCACTCGATCATGGCTACCCCGCTGCGAGCGCGGGGCTCGACCCTCGGAGTCGCGGTCTTCGCCCGCATGGAAGGCTCGAAACACTACGAGCAGGATGATCTGATCCTCGCCGAGGCACTCGTGAGCCGGGCGGCCGGCAGTGTGGACAACGCGCGCCGTTTCTCCCGGGAACGCGCCAATGCCCTCACCCTCCAGCGCAGTCTGCTGCCCCGTCAGGTCCCGGAGCAGGCGGCCGTCGAGGTCGCGCACCGCTATCTGCCCATCGGCAGGGGAGCCGAAGTGGGCGGCGACTGGTTCGACGTGGTCCCCCTGTCGGGCACCCGCGTCGCCCTGGTCGTCGGCGACGTGGTCGGCCACGGCATCCACGCCTCGGCCGCCATGGGGCGACTGCGTACCGCGGTGCGCACGCTCGCCGGAGTCGATCTGCCTCCGGACGAGCTGCTCACCCACCTCGACGAACTGATCACCCACCTGACCTCGGACAACGACGTCCGGAACGAGCCCGATGCCGGTGAGATCGGTGCGACCTGCCTCTACGCGGTCTACGACCCGGTCTCCCGCATCTGCACCCTGGCCAGCGCCGGCCATGTCCCACCCACCGTGCTGCTCCCCGACGGCACGGCCAGTGTGGTCCGGCTCGCCCCGGGGCCGCTTCTGGGCGTCGGCGGCCTGCCTTTCGAGTCCACCGAGCTGGAACTCCCCGAGGGGAGCCTGCTCTCCTTCTACACCGACGGCCTGATCGAGGCCCGCGGCCAGGATCTCGGTGTCGGCCTCGAGCGACTCCGCGGAGCCCTCGCTTCCGCCGTGCCCTCGCTGGACGGCACGTGCGACATCATCCTCAAGGCCCTGCTGCCCGAGAGTCCCGCCGACGACGTGGCGCTGCTCCTGGTGCGTACCCGTGCCCTGCACACCGACCAGGTCGCCGCCTGGTCGCTGCCGTCGGATCCCGCCATCGTGGCCGACGCCCGGGCGCAGGCCTCGCGTCAGCTGGCGATCTGGGGGCTCGCCGACGCGGCGTCCGTCACCGAGCTGGTGGTGAGCGAGCTGGTCACCAATGCCATCCGCTACGGGGACGCCCCCATCGGGCTGCGGCTGATCCGGGACCGGACCCTGATCTGCGAGGTCTCCGACGCCAGCAGCACCTCCCCCCATCTGCGCCACGCCCGCACCGACGACGAAGGGGGGCGAGGTCTGGACATGGTGAGTCAGCTGACCCAGGGCTGGGGCACCCGCCAGACCCCCACCGGCAAGACCATCTGGGCCGAACAACGTCTCCCAGCCGACTGACCATGGCCGAGCGCACGGACAAGCTGGCGACAGGGCGCGGCACCCAGGCCCACAGTGGTGCTGAGGCCCGCGAACTGACGCATACGCTCGCCCTGCTCTTCCCGCCGTCCGGCGCCGACCGGGACTACCCGGCGGTGCAGCTCGCCTTCATCGGAGGGGTGGCCGAAACCGCCACCACGTACGGCTACGACCTGTTGCTCACGCCCTGCAAGTCGGGGAAGGACCTGTCGTTCCGGCGGATGGTCGACGAACGGCGTGTGGACGGAGTGATCGTGATGGAGGTCCGCCGGGAGGACGACCGCATCCAGCATCTGACGGAAACGGCCTTCCCCTTCGTCGCCATCGGCCGGAACAGCAGGACCACCGAGGTCGGCTGGGTCGATCTCGACTTCGCCGGGCTGGCAAGCGGATGCGTCCGGCACCTGGCCGAACTGGGTCACCGCAGGATCGCCTTCGTCAACAAGTCGGAGCAGATCTTCACCAGCGGGTACGGGTACGCACGGCTCGGGAGCGAGGGCTACACCGAGGCGATGAGGGAGATGGAGCTGGCTCCGCACGCGTACTTCAGTGGCGACGACATCGCCGCGGGGGAGGACGTCGTGCAACGGATCCTGCACGACGACCCGGCCACCACGTCCCTGGTCGTCATGAACGAAGCGGCCCTGGAGGGCATCTACCGTGGGCTGACCCGTCACGGCCGCAGCGTGCCGCGCGACTTCTCGGTCGTCGGTGTGGCGGCCAGCCGGTGGGCGGAGCAGGTGAGCCCGCCGCTCACCGCGGCCGAGATCCCGGCCAAGGAGATGAGCCGGATCGGCGTCGACCTGATGGTGGAGCAGCTCACCTCGCCCGCCTCGCCACCCCGGCACGTCCTGCTGAAGCCGCTGATCACTCTGCGCGCCAGTACCGGCCCCTGCCGGCCGGTTCCCGATACGGAGACAGAGCCGGAATTCCCCGACTTCGACTTCTGACCCTCCCGCCGTAGGGCTCTGTCGCCCGGGTCCAGCAGCAGGTTCCGGTGCCGGTGTCCGGAACGGATCTCGAATGACGGCCGTATGGGATAATTGGCGGGAAACGGTCATCTCGCAGGTGTGGACGGTGTGCGCCTACGTTTCGGGGGCCGGCCCGCCCGCGGAAGATGTAATCGACATCTTGCGCCCGGCCCGGCTGCGCCGGTTTCCCCACCGGGCCGGCCGGGCACTCGGACCGTCCTAGGGCACCCGACCCCGAGCCTGGGGGAGATCATGGAACTCGGCTTTCTCAAACCGCTCTTCGACCGTCCGGGCCCCTGGGCGTCGGTGTACATCGACACCTCGTGGGCGAGCGAGGACGCCGCCCAGCAGTGGCACCTCCGCCGTCGCGCCGTGGCGGGGCAGCTCATCGACGCGGGCGCCGACGCCTACACCTGCGAGGCGCTGATGCGCCGGCTCGCCGAGGAACCCGTCTCCGGAACCCCGCCCGGCAGGGCGCTGTTCGCCGCCGGCGCCGAGGTCGTGCTCGACCTCCCGCTCGCCGCGGCCCCGTACATCGGCGAGGCGAGCTGGTCGACCCTGCCGCACACCGCCCCGCTGGCGGGGCTCCGCGACGACCAGCCGCCCTGCCTGGTCGCGTTCATCGACCACGTCGGCGCCGACCTGGAGCTGTGGGACGCGCTGCGCCAGGAACCGGCCGGCCGGGCCGAGGGCACCCCGTGGCGCGGGCACCGCACCGTCCCCGAGGACCGCCACGAGTGGCACTACCGGAACAGGGTCGAGAACACCTGGAAGCAGAACGCGGAGATCATTGCCGATGAGATCAACCGGACCTGGCCGGAGTGCGGCGCCGGGCTGCTCGTGCTCGCCGGCGACGCGCGGGAGCGCAAGGTCGTCCGGGAGCGGCTGCCACAGCAGATCCGGGCGGTCACGGTGGAGACCGAGCACGGCAGCCGGTCCTCCGCCGGCCGGGCCGACGGGCACCTGGACGAGGCCGTGGCCGGGATCCGGGAGGAGCACGCCCGCAAGCGTCTCCGGGACGCCCTCGACCACTTCCGGGCCGGCCGGGGCCGCGGCGGCGAGCACCGCCCCGGCAGCGTCGAGGCGGGCCCGGGGGAGGCCGCCGAAGGCGTTCCGGCCGTGCTGGACGCCCTCCGCAGCCACCAGGTCGCCACGCTGCTCCTGGCGCAGATCGCCCCCGACGCCGGCCGGGACGTCTGGATCGGGCCGGGCGCCGACCAGGTCGGTGTGCAGCGCGGCGACGTCCAGGCCATGGGCGTCCCCAAACCCGAACGGGCCCGCGCCGACGACGCCCTGATGCGCTCCGCCGCCGCCGGTGACGCCGAGGTCATGCTCGTCCCCGACGGCATGGCGGGACCCTCCGGCGGCCTCGGCGCGGTCCTCCGCTGGACCACCTGAGTTCCGGGGCGGACGGCATGGGCACCGGCACGGCCCCGCCCGCGGCCGGCACCCTCGCCCACCAGCTGATCGCCGCGCATCTGGTGGAGGGCGCCGCGCTGCCGGGCGAGGAGATCGGGCTGCGCGTCGACCAGACCCTCACCCAGGACGCCACCGGCACCCTGGTGATGCAGGAGCTGGAGGCGCTGGGCGTGGACCGGGTCCGCACCGACCTCGGCGTGAGCTACGTCGACCACAACATCCTGCAGACCGACCGGCGCAACGCCGAGGACCACCTCTTCCTCCGCTCCGCCGCCCGCCGGTTCGGGCTCTGGTACTCCGGGCCCGGCAACGGCGTCTCGCACCCCCTCCACATGCAGCGCTTCGGCGTCCCCGGCCGCTCCCTCGCCGGGGCCGACTCGCACACCTGCGCCGCCGGCGCGCTCGGCATGCTCGCGATCGGCGTGGGCGGCCTGGACGTGGCGCTGGCCATGGCGGGGCATCCGCTGCGCCTGCGGATGCCCCGGATCGTGGGGATCCGGCTCACCGGAGTGCCGCCGCCCTGGGTCGGTGCCAAGGACGTCGTCCTGGAGCTGCTGCGCCGGCACGGGGTGAAGGGCGCCGTCGGCCGGATCCTGGAGTACCACGGCCCCGGGCTGGCCGCCCTGACCGCCATGGACCGGCACGTGATCGCCAACATGGGAGCCGAGCTCGGCGCCACCGCCAGTGTCTTCCCCGCCGACGAGGCGGTGCGGGCGTTCCTGCGCTCCGTGGGGCGCGAGGAGGACTTCACCGAGCTCACCGCCGAACCGGACGCCCGCTACGACCTGACGGAGGAGGTCGATCTGTCCGGGCTGGAACCGCTGATCGCCCGCCCCTCCTCCCCGGACGACGTGGTGCCCGTGCGGGAGGCCGCCGCCGAGCCCGTCTCCCAGGCCGTCGTCGGCTCCTCCGCCAACCCGGGCCTCCGCGACATCGCCGTGGTCGCCGCCCTGGTCCACGGCCGGCAGGTGGCCCCCGGCGTCAGCCTCGACATCAACCCGACGTCCCGCGGGGTCCTGCTGGACCTCACCCGGATGGGCGCCACCGCCGACCTGGTCGCCGCCGGGGCCCGCATCCACCAGGCGGGCTGCCTGGGCTGCATCGGCATGGGCCAGGCTCCCGCCACCGGGCGCAACTCGCTGCGCACCGTGCCGCGCAACTTCCGCGGCCGCTCCGGCACCGCGGAGGACGCGGTCTGGCTCTGCTCCCCGGAGACCGCCGCCGTCTCCGCGCTGACCGGTCGGATCACCGACCCCCGCGAATGGGCGGCCGAGACCGGCACCCGGCACCCGGAGCCGGCCCTGCCCGACCCGGCCGCCACCGTCGCGACGCTGGAGGAGCCCCTGCCGCCGGACGTGGCGCGCACGGTCCGGCCGGAGCGCGGGCCGGGCATCTCCGGACTCCCCGAGCTCGATCCCCTGCCGGACACCCTGGAGGGGCCCGTTCTGCTGACCGCCGGCGACAACGTCTCCACCGACGACATCTCGCCCGCCGGCGCGGCCGCCCTGCCCCTCCGCTCCGACATCCCCGCCCTGGCGGCGTTCACCTTCACCCGGATCGACCCCGGCTACCCACGCCGTGCCGCGGAGACGCCGGGGCCGCACTTCGTCGTCGGCGGCGACAACTACGGACAGGGGTCCTCCCGGGAGCACGCCGCCATCACCCCCCGCCACCTGGGGCTCCGGGCCGTGCTCGCCACGTCCTTCGCCCGGATCCACCGGCAGAACCTGGCCAACTTCGGAATCCTGCCCCTCACCTTCGACGACCCCGGGGACCGGGACCGCATCGCCGTGGGCGACCGGCTGCGGCTGGAGGGCCTGCACGGCTCCCTCGCCCCCGGCGCCGGCGCGGTGCTCCGGGTGCACAACATCACCCGGGGTGAGCACTACACCGTCCACCACGGGCTCTCCGCCCGGCAGTGCGCGGCGGTGCTGGCCGGCGGTGTCATCCCCGCCCTGGCGCGCCGGACCCGGCCGGTGGAAGCGCATTCCCCCGCACGGGAGTAGAAAAGGGAGCAAACGGGCACCCGCGTCCGTATCCCCGCATTCCGAGGAGGAGCTCCCGTGCCGATCGCCACCGTCAACCCCACCACCGGGGAAACGCTCAAGACCTTCGACGGACTCGGCCGGGCGGAGATCGAGGACCGGCTGGCCCGCGCCCACGCGGCCTTCCTCCGGCACCGGACGACCGGCCTGCCGCGGCGGGTGGAGCTGATGCGGGCCGCGGCGGACCTGCTGGAGGCCGACCGGGACGACATCGCGCGCACCATGACCGTCGAAATGGGCAAGCCGGTCACCCAGTCCCGCGCCGAGGCCGCCAAGTGCGTCAAGGCCATGCGCTGGTACGCCGGCCACGCCGAGGAACTGCTCGCCGACGAGCGCCCCGCCCGCGCCGACATCGAGGACTCCGGAGCGGCCGACACCCTGGTGCGCTACCGCCCCCTCGGCCCCGTCCTCGCCGTCATGCCCTGGAACTTCCCGCTCTGGCAGGTCGTCCGGTTCGCCGCGCCGACCCTGCTGGCCGGCAACGTGGGCCTGCTCAAGCACGCCTCGAACGTCCCCCAGACCGCTCTCTACCTCGAGGACCTCTTCCGCCGGGCCGGCTACCCGGAGGGCTGTTTCCAGACCCTGCTGGTCGGCTCGGACGCCATCGCGGACATCCTCCGCGACCCGCGGGTCGCCGCCGCGACCCTCACCGGCAGTGAGCCCGCGGGCCGCTCCGTCGCCTCGATCGCGGGTGACGTGATCAAGAAGACGGTGCTCGAACTCGGCGGCAGCGACCCGTACCTCGTGCTGCCCTCCGCCGACCTCGACAAGGCGGTGGCCACCGCCGTCACCGCCCGGGTGCAGAACAACGGGCAGTCCTGCATCGCGGCCAAGCGCTTCATCGTGCACGACCGCGTCTACGACACCTTCGTCGCCGGGTTCGTCCAGCGGATGAGCGCGCTGGCCGTCGGCGACCCGCTGGAGGACGCCACCGAGGTCGGCCCGCTCTCCAGCGAGCAGGGCCGTCGCGACCTGGAGGAACTGGTCGACGACGCCCGGGGCCGCGGCGCGACGGTGCTGTGCGGCGGCGGCCGTCCCGAGGCGCACCCCGCGGGCTGGTTCTACGAGCCGACGGTGCTCGCCGACATCACCCCGGACATGCGCATCCACCACGAGGAGGCCTTCGGTCCGGTGGCCACCCTCTACCGGGTGCCGGACCTGGACGAGGCGGTACGGATCGCCAACGACACCCCGTTCGGCCTCAGCTCCAACGTGTGGACCCGGGACGACGCCGAACAGCAGCGGTGCGCCCGGGACCTGGAGGCGGGCTGCGTCTACTTCAACGGCATGACCGCCTCGCACCCGGCGTTCCCCTTCGGCGGGGTGAAGCGCTCCGGCTACGGACGGGAGCTGTCCGGGCACGGCCTCCGCGAGTTCTGCAACGTCACGACCATCTGGCACGGCGCCCCGTCCGGCGGCTGACGCCCGCCCGGCCCGGCCGGCGCACCACCGCGGCCCGCGGTGCGCGCCGGCGGGGCCGCGGTGCGTTCATCCTCTGGCCGGGAGCCGGGAGCCGGGAGCCGGGAGCCGGGAGCCGGGAGCCGGGAGCCGGGAGCCGGGAGCCGGGAGCCGGGAGCCGGGAGCCGGGAGCCGGGAGCCGGGAGCCGGGAGCCGGGAGCCGGGGGAGCGGTGGGGGCTGATCCGGGTGACCGTCGCCGGGAGCGCCCCTCGTCGACCGCCGCCCGCGAAAGACCCCGGTGGCCGCCGCGCTGACGGCGCGTCACCGCCCGCCCGGCTCCTCGTGCACCGTCCCGGGCCCGGGCTCCCTCGTCCCGGGCGGTGCCTCCGCCGTCCCGGTCTCCGCCGTCCCGGGCGGTGCCTCCGCCGTCCCGGTCTCCGCCGTCCCGGGCGGTGCCTCCGCCGTCCCGGTCCCCGTAGCCCCGGGCGGCGCCTCCGCCGTCCCGCCGGCCGTCGCCGCGGTGTGGGCCACCGTCCCCTCCGGCCGGACCTCCGCCACCAGCAGCGCCACGTCGTCGTGCCCGTCCGGGTCGCGCAGCGAGTGCAGCAGCAGATCGCAGGTCCGCTCCAGGGAGCGCCGCGGCCCGGACAGCATCCGCACCAGGGCGGTCAGCCGGGCGTCGATCGGCTCGTCCCGGGTCTCGACCAGGCCGTCGGTGTACAGCACCAGCCGGCTGCCCGGCGGCAGTTCGAGGTCCACGGTCTCGAACGGCACCTCGCCCACCCCGAGGGGCACCCCGGTCGGGACGTCGATCAGCTCGGCCGTACCGTCCGGGCGGACGAGGACCGGCGGCAGATGGCCCGCGGTGGAGATCCGGCAGCGCCCGGTCGCCGGGTCGAAGCTGGAGTAGACGCAGGTGGCGAAGGCCTGGTCCAGTCCGGTGGTCACATCGTCCAGGTGCCGGAGCAGCGCCGCGGGCTCCAGGTCCAGCCGGGTCAGGGTGCGTGTGGCGGTGCGGAGCTGGCCCATCGTGGCGGCCGCGGAGATCCCGCTGCCCATGACGTCGCCCACGACCAGCGCGGTCTTGTCCCCGGTCAGCGGCAGCACGTCGAACCAGTCCCCGCCGACCTCATGGGTGGAGCCCGCGGGCTGGTAGCGGTAGGCCACCGCCAGCCCGGGCTGGCGCGGCGGGCGCTGCGGCAGCAGGCTGCGCTGGAGGGCGAGCGCGGTGCGCCGCTCGCTCCGGTACAGCCGGGCGTTGTCGATGCTGATGGCCGCCCGCGCCGCCAGCTCCCAGGCCAGCAGCTGGTCGTCCTCGTTGAACGGGGCGGGGGTCCGGGCCCGGATCAGGCTCAGGGTGCCGATGACATTGCCGCGGGCGATCAGCGGCACCCCCAGATATGAGTGGGCGCCGGCCCGGGCCAGCAGGACCGCGGAGTCGTCGTCCCGGGCGACCCGGCGCAGCGTGTCCTCGTCCACGTGCGGCACCAGGATGGGTTCGCCGGAGTCCACGACCTGCGTGATCAGCCGGTCCCGGGCGTACTGGGCGACGTCCCCGGCCGGGTCCGGGGCGCGCGACGCCTCCGTGCGGTACGCGGCCTTCACCGCCAGTGCCCGGAACACGGCGGGCCCGCTGCTGTCGGTGGGCCCGGAGGCGTTCTGCCGGTCACCGAGGATGGAGTCGAGGATGTCGACCGCCGCCAGGTCGGCGAGATCGGGTACCACCACCTCGGCGAGCTCCCGGGCCGTGTGGCGCAGGTCGAGCGTGGTGCCGATCCGCACACCGGCGTCGGCGATGAGCGCGAGCCGCTTCCGGGCCCGGATCATCTCGGTGGTGGCGCTGTGCCGCTCGGTGACGTCGACCACGGATATCGCCACGCCCAGCACGTGCCCGCCGGTGTCCTCCAGCCGGTAGTACGACACCGACCAGGCCCGGTCCCGCCCGGGGTCGCCGGGGGTGCGCCCGACCGCGTACTGGTCGAGCAGCGGCGAGCCCGTGGTCAGCACCTGGTGGGTCGCGGACTCGACGGCCTCCACGTCGAGGAAGGGCAGCGCCTCCGACACCTTCTTCCCCAGGTGATCGGAGGTGGACATGCCGTTGATGCGCTCCAGCGCGGGGTTGACCAGGACGTAGCGCAGATCGTGGTCGAGCACGGCCAGGCCGATGGGGGACTGGCTGATCAGCCGCATCGAGAGGGCCAGATCGGTCTCCACCGTGCGCAGCGTGGCCTGGTCGGTGGCGATGCCCAGGGCGTAGGCGTTCTTCTTCTCGTCCAGCATGCGCATGTTGCGGAACTCGACGAGGCGGGAGCTGCCGTCCTTCATCCGCACCGGGAAGCCACCGGCCCAGCTGGCCCCCTCCAGGACCTGGCCGAACAGATCCTTCACCAGCCGCGCGTGCTGCGGGTCGACCAGCAGGGCCGCGCCCGGCCGGCCGAGCGCCTCCTCGGCGGTGTAGCCGAACAGCTCCTCCGCCGACGGGCTCCACAGGGCGATCCGGCCCTTGGCGTTGAGCACGACGGCGGCGACCCCCAGCGCGTCCAGCAGGCCCCCGGGCGCGGACGGCTCAGGGGCAGGGCTCTGGCCTACGCCGGCCCTCCGAGGATCGGTCTGGCTCATCCCGGGCACCTCTTTCGGTTGCCCCGTCCTCTCGCCGCAATGCCTCCATCGTCCCTTGGATATGCGTCTTGCGCAGGTGTGCTCGGCGGACCGATTCGGGGCCGTCGCCACACGTCGTCGCGGTGTGGCGGTCCGTGACGCCGCCGAGGTCGCCGGGGTGCGCCGACCCTTCGGGGAGACTGCTCGATTCCCCGGGCGGCCGGTCTCAACCACCTCGCGTCGCTTCTTTTCTCCATCGATGTTGAGCAGAATCCGGTTCCGCTCCGTTCTCCATGGCAGCACGGTTCGACCGACCGTGGCCGAGGACCGAGGACGGAGCGGGACGTGGCACGCAGGAGAACGGGCGCGGGCCGGGAGGCCGGCGCAGAGCAGGCCGGCGGCCGGGCCGCGGGGGACCGGGGCGACAGCCCGGCCGGCCCGGGCCGGCCGGACACGGCCCGGGCCTGACACGGCCCGAGAGCTCCTCCGGGGCTCGGTCCGACAGGAAGCGGACGGAGCCGGGACGCCGCGGTGTGCACCCGCGCAGGGCGTCTGCCGGAGGACGGGGCTCTGCGGCGGCCGGTGTGCGATCGCGCGGCGGACCGTCCGGTGTATTGGGGTGCACCGGGACGGCGGACCACCGCGCGGCGCACCCGCCGGCCGCCGCAGAGCCGGGGGAGTGAGCGGCGAACGGCCCCGGCGGCGCCGCCTCCGCTCCCCAGCAGTGCGCTGTTTCCCGGCGGCTCCCCAGCGGTGCAGACGCACAGCGGGCAGCGGGCCCGTCAGTCGCCGGTGAGCAGCACCCAGACCGGCCCGCGGGCGAAGTTCAGCGGGTCCCCGGACGGGGTGGTGAAGTCGGTGCCGCTCTTGGCGTCGGACCGGTTCCACCGGGCGTCGTACGCCTTGCCGTCCCGCAGCACCAGCGCCGTGCCGGAGCCCACCGTCCGGCTGTACGGCGAGACGCTGCCCAGCTTGTCCTTGAGGGTCGAGTCGCGGATGGTGATCCGCTGGACCACCACCGTCGCCGCGCCGTCGCGCCCGCCGTCCGTGGTGCGCGCCGGGGTGCCGTCCATGGACACCAGCCACCGGCCGGCCTCCGCCGACCAGGTGAAGCCGTACCGGGCGGCCGGATAGCGCACGGTCTCCTGCGTCACCTGCCGCCCGCCCTCCGGCGCCGCGCCGAACCGGAACCCGATGTCGGCCGCCTTGCTCGCGTCGGGCGCGGCGGCCAGCGCCCGCGCCGGGCGGACGTAGAGGTTGTGCGGCGCCGGACGGTCGCCGCCCCGGAAGTACGCGTCCGGGGCCTTCCCCGGCGGCACCGCGAGGACCGGGGACTTCTCCAGCACCGGACGCAGCGCGGACTGCGCGCCGGAGTACGCCAGTGCGGGCCGGCCGAACTGCTCCAGCAGCTCGATGTCCGACTCCCGCGCACTGCGCACCGGCCCCAGCACCGAGGGCAGCCGCGAGGACAGCACGGCGACGAGCCGGGTCGACCCGCCCTCGACCTGCTCCACATAGACGAGGTCGGCCGCGCCGAGACCGGTGTGCGGCCGAGCCGGCGGGACGTTGTCCACCTTGACGGCGAGCACCGGCGCGGCCCGCGCCGGGAGCCCGGTGAACGGCGAGACCTCCTGCGACCGCGTCGGCGACGGCTCCTCCTCCGACCCGGAGTCCGTGCACCCCGCCAGGCCCGCCACCAGCACGACGGAGACCAGGGCGACGGCGGTCAGCCGGCGCGCCGCCCGCACGATCCCCTCCAGCCGGCCGCTGTGCGCCCCGCGCCAGTAGACCTTTCCGCAGTCCGGGCAGCGCATGAACCGGTCGTAGGTCCGCCGGGTGCCCGGCCGGAGGAGAGGGGCGACCGAAGCCTTGTCGACCGGCGACAGCGGGGCGGCGTTGCACGCCATGCACCGGGTCCACGGAGCCAGCCGGGGCGCGAACCGCCCCAGAACGTCCGCGAGTTGGGCGTCGGGCCGCGCGCCGCGCACATACGCCCCCCGCCACAGCGCCCGGCGCCGCAGCAGCCCCCGGTCCTGGGTCAGCAGCACCCGGCGCTCGGTGTTCGTCTGCTCGATCAGCGCGTCGTCGTCCATGTCGTTGCGGTAGGCCGCGTCCACCCCGACCAGCCTCAACCGCCGTGCCAGCGTGCCGAGATGGACGTCCAGGACGAACCGCAGCGGGTCGGGGACCGGCTCCTGCGGACGGGCGACCGGGCGCACTTCCACCACCTCGCCGCCGTGCGGCCGGTAGCCGGGCTCCACCGGACGTCCGTCGACGACCAGCGCGCCCACCTCCGGCAACGGAACGCCCACCGACTCGACCAGATGGCCGAGCGAGGACGTCCCGTCGGCCGTCACCGGCACCTCGCGGTCCCGGTGACGCGCCGCCAGAAAGAGCCGCAGCCCGGCGGGGAAACGCAGGCGCAGCGCCGACTCGTCCACCCCTTCAGAATGCCACCCGGAGCCGGTTCCGGTCGGGGTGCGGAGGGGCGTGGCGGGCCAGGGGACGGGGACGCGGTCCCGGCGTGCGCCGCCGTCGGCGGGCGCCGGACCGGACTCACGCGGCAGCCGGTTCCGCCCGGCGGGTCGCGCCGTCATGACCGGGGGGTGGGCCGGACCTGGAAGCCGGTGAGCCCCTCCGGCCGGCCGCCCTCGACGGACACCTCGTCCACGGACGCGGCCGACGGCCCGTGGTGCGTCCAGGTGAGCATCTCCTCGACCCGCTCGGGCGCACCCTCGAAGACGGCCTCGACGGTCCCGTCCAGCAGATTGCGCACCCAGCCCGCCACGCCGCGCGCCATGGCCTCCTGGCGGCAGGTGTCCCGGAAGAAGACGCCCTGCACCTCCCCGGCGACCACCACCCGCCGGTGCACGATGTCTGCCATACCCCTGCTTCCCTTTCGCGCCCGGTTCATCACGTCCACGCCCGGGGCCGCGCCCCGCGGCAGGTATATCCCGCGCCCGCGATCAGTGCGCGGAGCCGCGCCCGGACGGCGCCCGGGAGACGGCACGGGGCGGCGTCCGGCTGACCGGACAGCCGTGCCGGGACGCCGCCGCGGCGAAGGCCACCGCGTCCCGGACGGCGGCACCGTCCGTGTCGTTGTTGAAGTAGACGAAGACCTCGGCGTCCGCGGGCCAGGTGTCGGAGATCCGCCGCACCCAGGTGGCCAGCGCCTGCCGTCCGTAGCGCGGCCACGGCTCGGCACGGCCCCCGTGCAGGCGCAGATAGCCCCACCCCGCGGTGCGCCAGAGCGGTGTCACCGGCCGGGACTCGCGGTCCGCCCAGCACAGCGCGGCGCCGTGCCGCTCCAGGGTCCGGCGGACCTCCGCCGTCCACCACGACGGGTGCCGCGGCTCGACCGCCACCCGGGTCCCGTCGGGGAAGCAGCCCAGAGCGGCGTCCAGTGCCCCGGCGTCCGCCCGCAGCGTGGGCGGCAGTTGGAGCAGCACCGGGCCCAGCCGCGGACCGAGCCCCGCGGCGTGCCCCATCAGCCGCCGCACCGGCTCCTCGGGGTCGCGCAGCCGCTTGATGTGGGTCAGATAGCGGCTCGCCTTGACGGCCATGACGAACCCCTGCGGGGTCCTGTCCCGCCAGGTGGCGAAGGTGTCCTCGGCCGGCAGCCGGTAGAAGGCGTTGTTGCACTCGACGGTCGCGAACCGCCGGGCGTACTCCTCCAGCCACAGCCGCTGCGGCAGACCGGTCGGGTACAGGACGTCGCGCCAGTCCCGGTACTGCCATCCGGACGTGCCGACGAGAACGGTCATGCCCGATGCATGCCCGGCGCGGCGCTCGCCCTATCAGGGGCCGGGAGCCGTGCCGGTCAGCGGCTGTTCGCCGCGGCCACGACCGCGCGCAGGTAGCTCCTGGCGGCGGCGTGCTGCACCAGCCGGGTCAGCGGCCCTCCCCAGCGGGTGTACCAGGTGCCCGGCCGGGAGAACGCCGCCACCTCGAACCACACGCCGTCGTCCGCGTCGAGCATGACGGTGAACGACTCCTCCCCGCACTCCGGATGACCGGGCAGCGTCCCGTAGGCGAAACCGGCGCGGCGCTCCTCGTGGAGCGTCCACACCACGCGGCACGGGATCACCAGGCGCGGGAAGCGCAGCCCGGGCACGCGGATCGTGATCAGTACCGTCTCCCCGGGCCCGGCCGGATCGCCGGGATACACACCGAAGCCGGAGCCCCGCTGCGCGGCCCAGCCCAGGACGTGCGCCCCGGCCCGTTCGAAGAGCTCCCGGCCCTCCCCGAGGCGGACTCGGTGGTGCAGCCGGGAGTACCCCGAGGGGAACGGCCCGTCCAGGGTGGCCCCGTGCTCGGGGTACGTCAGCCGCTGCTCGCACGCGCTGCTGTGCCGGCGACGCAGGTCCGCAGACATGGCCCCAATCTACGGAGCGCCGGGACACCCCGGTCGCCGGGGTGCCGGCATATCGGGTTCCTGCCCGGGCCGGGCCGCGTTCGGGCCGGTTCAGTCCGGACACCCCTTGAGCCCGGACACCCCTCAAGCCCGGGCACCCGTTAAGCCTGGTCACCTCTTCAGGCCGGTCACCTGCCCGGGTCGGCCTCCGGGCCCCGAGATCCGCGTCCGCTCGCCGGAAGCCACGGCCGTCCGTCCTTCGTCCGGAACAGAGCCGGACAGCCCGGACGAAATCCGGATCCCTGCTCCATGCCCCGGTCCTTGTTCGCTCCCGGCGGCGACTCGGCGGCGACTCGGCGGCGGCCTCCCCAGGGAAAGCCGTCCCGGACCGGCCGCCGCGGGCAGGCCGGCCGGGTCCGGGTCCGGCCCGAGGCCGGCGGACCGGCGTCCGACCGCGGCCCTCAGCGGGCCGCCGCCCCCACCGCCTCCACCGGCGTCACCTCCGCCGACTCCGGAACCAGGTCGAACAGCAACTGCAGGGCGAGCGCGCACAGCTGGGTCTGGGCGAGATGACGGTTCGGTGCTTCCTCCCCGTCCACGCCGTAGGTCTCCATGGCCGGCGTCCGCACCGAGCGGTAGCAGGCCCACGCCTCCTCCAGCCGCTCCTCCGACGGGCCCTGCCCCGACCGGCCGCACTCGGCGGCCAGCCCGGCGAGCAGGTCGAGGAGATCGCCGAACTCCGCGCGGAAGCCGGTGCTCAGCAGCGACGGGTCGGAACCGGCACCGCCGCGCCGCGCCTCCCGCGTCAGCACCCGCGCCTGTTCACCCGCCGCGTACAGCGAGTCGAGCACCGTATGGGCGGGCAGCGGCGGATGCTGCCGGGCCAGCCGCGACCGGGCGTTGAACCGGTGGCTCTCGGCGGCCGTCAGCTGGGCGTCGGCGACGTGGAGGGTGGTGCGGTGCACGGCGAGCAGCCGTTCCGTGCGGTGCGCCGAGCCGTACAGCGCGCCCTCCCGGATCTCGGCCGCCGTGTCGCGCAGCAGCTCGGCGGTGCGCAGCCCCAGCCGGTAGGCGGCCTCCCCGGCCTCGGCCCGCCGGAGCGGCGGCGGCAGCACGACGTTGACGACGATGCCCATGGTCACGCCGATGACCACGTCGGCGAGCCGGGGCAGGGCGTAGGACGCCGGCGCGGTACCGCCGACCAGCAGGACGAACAACGCGGTGAACGGCACTTGCAGGCCCTGGCCGGCCAGCTTGCGCCAGGTCCCCAGCAGCAGCGCCGCCGGGACGACGACGAGGATCCCCCACAGACCCTGGCCGAAGAGCAGCGACACCGGGACCGCGAGCAGCACGCCCAGCAGGAAGCCGACGGCGAACCGCCCGGCCTCGCGCATCGAGCTGAGCACGGTCGGATAGACGCCCACCAGCGCGGCGAGCGGTGCGAAATAGGGCTGGTCGTGCCCGGGCAGAAGCAGAGCCAGCCACCACGCGCCACCCGCGGCGACGGTTGCCTTGGCGAGCAGCTGGATGTCGGGCGCGGACTTCCTCGGCTCTGCGAGGGCCCGGATCAAGCGGTCGAGCATGTGTTTTCGGCTTACCCCTCGTGGTCCTGCGGATAACGTTCCGGCCGGCGCTCCGTACGGACACCGCGGGCGGACGGATGCGTGCCGCCGCTCGGTGCCGGCCTTCGGATGTCCCCCTGGAGATTCCCCCTGCCGGGAGGCCGCGACGATGTCGGCGGCGAACTCGGTTCACGGACGGTTCAGTTGACTGATCCGCCCGGGCGCCCTGCGGTCCGGACGGGACGAGTGCCCACAGGTGCCGCCTCGAAAGACAACGAACCGCGCCTCATCATTCCGCTGAAACCGTAACAAAAAAGGGCGAACGGAACCGGAGCCGGAAGTGAACGGGAGGCGACCCTCCCGGCCCCCACGTCCCGGCGGGGAGCCCCGGCGGGCGAGGTGGAACGCGTTTCAGTGGGCGAGGTGGAACAGGCCGCCCTCGGGATCCCGCAGCTCCGCGATCCGGCCGAAGTGCGCGTCGGAGGGTGGCGAGACGACCGCCCCTCCCGCGGCGAGCGCCCGGTCCGCCGCGGCGTCGACGTCGTCCACACAGAAGTAGACGTGCCACTGCGGCCGGATGTTGGGGTCGGGGGCGTCCTCGACGCCGCCGCCCCGGAGGTCGGCCACGGTGCGGCCGCCGATCCGCAGCACCACCCGGTCGTCCTCGTACCGGACGTCGATGCAGGAGTCCTCCGGCCGGTCCCAGTCGAAGACCTCGCCGTAGAAGAGGGCCGACGCGAACGGATCCCGGGTGCGCAGCTCCAGCCAGGCCGGGGCGCCGGCCCGCCGGTTCACCCGCCAGTCCGGGTCGACCTCGCCCTCCCAGACGCCGAACACCGCGTCGGCCGGATCGGCGGCCCACGCCACCCGGCCCTTCCCGAACTCGATCGGCCCCACCGCGACCGTGGCGCTCCGCTCCCGGATCCGCTCCGCCACCAGGTCCGCGCTGTCCACCGCGAAGTACGCCGTCCAGCACACCGGGAACCCCAGGGTGCGGGCCATCGCCCCCAGCCCGGCCACCGGCGTCCCGTGGGCGAGCGCCACGGAGTAGCTGCCCGCGCCCTGGAAGCCGGGCTTGTACTGCCAGCCCAGCACGGAGGAGTAGAACTCCTGGGCGCCGTCCAGGTCGTGTGCCATCAGGCTGACCCAGCAGGGCGCACCCTGCACCGCCGGCGGTGTCGCAGGCACGGCGGTTCACCTCGCTCCCGCGGGAATCCTCTGTCTCCACCCTCCGCCCTGAACGCCGGGAACGCCACCCCCGTCCGGCCCCGCGCCGCTGTCCGGCCGGGCCGCCGGAGCGGAGGACCGCCTGAAGGCTGCTTCAGCGGGTGCGCCGTTCCGGGCGGAAGCGGGCGCGGAAGGCGGCCGGGGGGGTGTCGGTGCGCTGGGTGAAGTACTTGACGAAGTTGCTGGTGTCGAGGAAGCCGAGCCGGGCGGCGACGCCGGCCACCGGTTCGTCGCCATGGGCCAGGAGCCGGCTGGCTTCCAGGATGACGCGCCGGTCGATGAACTCCTTGGCGCCGACGCCGACGGCGTCGAGTGCGGCGCGGGTCAGCGTGCGGGGGGCGTAGCCGAGGACGCGGGCATAGTGTCCGACGTCCCGGGCCCGCGGGTAGTCCTGTTCCACCGCTGCGCGGAACCGGTGGAAGGTCTCCGCGTGCTCTGCGGTCAGGGTTCCCACCGGCTCGGTCAGGTGGGTGAGGCGCAGCAGGACGACGGCGAGCAGGCGCTGGAGGACGGCTGCGCGGGTGTGGTCCGGCAGGCCGCTGCTGCGGTATTCGGCTGCCAGGTGATCGAGGGCGTTGCGCAGGGCGGAAGCGTCTTCGCCGGCGACCTGCCAGAGCGACCGCCCGAACGGGGCGTCGAGACGTACGTCTGCCGAGGTGGCCGGATCGAGGAGGTCGGGCCGGAAGAGCACCAGGGTGCCGGAGGCGGCGTCCAGGTTGCCGAAGCGCTGCACCTGCCCCGGCCGTACCCACAGCCAGGTGTCCCGGCTGAGGGCGTGGTCGGCGAAGTCGACCATGTGCCACAGCAGCCCGTGGTCCACCGTGAGCAGCAGGTGGAACTCCGGGCGCTGCGGACGGCCGGATCCCTGCGCGTCCCGGATGCCGTCCGCGCCGCCGTGGCGGCGCAGGCGCTGGCGCAGTTCGGCGATGGACATGACCTCGACCCCGGCCGCGGCGGCCGGCGGCGGCACGTAGGGGACCTTCGGGATCACTTCGTGTCCGTTTTTCACCACAGCCAGACCTCGCCATACCTGGGCGGCACGCGTTCTCCTTTCTAGGTTAGAGGGTGTTCGCGGGCGGAACAGCGGCAAGGCCGCGAGCTACGCGGCCGACGTCGATGACTGACTTCTACCATGGAGGTTCGGATGACCGCCCGACTCACCTACGCCTTCGACGCCTACTGCGGCTGGTGCTACGGCTTCGGCCCGGCGCTGCGCGAGTTCGCCGCCGGGAACGCCGACCGCATCGCGTTGCGGGTCCTGTCCGGCGGCCTCTTCTCAGGACCGCGGGCGTTGCCGACCTCGGCGTACCCGCACATACCGGGCGCGAACCAGCGGATCGCGGCCCTCACCGGCGTCACGTTCGGCGAGGGCTACCGGCGGGCGCTGAACGAAGGATCCACGGTGATGGACTCCACGGCCGCCGCCACCGCCCTGATCGCCCTGCGCCGCCAGGCGCCGGACCGGGCCCTGGAACTGGCAGGGGCCCTGCAACGCGCCTGGTACGTCGACGGACGCAGCCTTTCCGACGTCGCGGTGCACCGGTCCATCGCCGCCGGGCACGGCCTCGACGCCGACGCGGTCGCCGACGAGTTCCTCGCCCCGGCGACCCGCCGCGAGGCGGAGAGCGAGTTCAGAGAGGCGCGCGGGCTCGGCGTCGACGCCTACCCGACCCTGCTCCTGCACACTCCCACCGGCACCCACCGGCTCGGCGGACCGGTCTCCACTGCCGCCGCGCTCACCGAGGGCCTCGACCGGCACCTCGCCCCCACCGAATGACCACCCCCGGATCCGTCACACGGAACACCACGAAGGAAAGCACCTCCATGACGAACATCGTTGTTTTCGGCGCCAACGGCACCATCGGCTCCGCCATCGTCCGCGAGGCCCTGGACCGGGGCCACCGGGTCACCGCTGTCGTCCGTGACCCCGCCAGGGTCACCGAGCGCCGCACGAACCTGACCGTCACGCTCGGCGACGTCCTCGACGCCCAGTCGGTCGCCGCCGCCGCCAAGGACCAGGACGCCGTCGTCAGCGCCGTCGGCGGTGGCGACGGCCCCGGTCACCTGGCCACCATGAAGCCCGCCGCGACCAGCCTCGTCGAAGGACTGCGAGCCGTCGGCGGCGCGGCTCCCCGCCTGATCAGCGTCGGCGGTGCCGGATCGCTGCGCACCCCCGACGGCAAGCAGCTCTGGGACACCCCGGGAATCCCCGCATTCCTGCTGCAGATCATGCACGCCCACGGTGACGCCCTCGCCTACTACCGGACCGTCACCGACATCGACTGGACCAACATCAGCCCCGCCGCCAAGATCGCCCCCGGGGAACGCACCGGCAGCTACCGCACCGCCCTCGACGACCTCGTGACCGACGACAACGGCGACAGCGCCATCTCGGTCGAGGACTACGCGGTCGCCGTCCTCGATGAGATCGAGAACGGCAGCCACCGCCGGCAGCGCTTCGCCGTCGGCTACTGACCTCCCGCTCGCACGGGTCCGCCCCGCCCACGCCGGGAGGGGCGGACCCGTCGGCACTCCCACCGCAGTCGGCGACTTCGCGCGCGGCCCCGCCGCTCACTCGCCGAGGTCCCGGGGCTCCAGGGGCCGGACCGCCGGGCCCTCCAGCACCGAGCCGTCGACCGCGAAGCGCGAGCCGTGGCAGGGGCACTCCCAGGCCCGTTCCGCCCCGTTGAACTGCACCAGACAGCCCAGGTGGGTGCAGCGCGCGGACACCGCCGTCGCGGCGCCGGAGGGGTCGCGGTACACGGCGCAGCGCCGCCCGCCCAGCCGCACCACCGCGCCGCTGCCCGGCGGGATGTCCTCGACCGAGTCCACGTACGAGGTGTGCAGCCGGTCGCCGACGAAGTGTCGGCCCACGGACGCCTGCCGCTGGAGCAGCGTCGGCGCCTCCCGCAGATGCGGCAGCCGCCTCGGGTCGTACAGCTCCGTCCAGCCCGGCCGGGGGCCGCCCGCGATGTGCGAGGCCAGCAGCCGGCCGGACATCACCCCGCCGCTCAGCCCCCAGCCGCCGAAGCCGGTCGCCACATAGACGTGCTGGGTGCCGGGGTGGAAGTGCCCGACGTACGGCAGTCCGTCGGTGCTGTCGTTGTCCTGCGCCGCCCAGCGATGGGTGATCCCGGCCCCCGGGTAGTGCTGGTGCGTCCAGTCGGCCAGCCGTGCGAACCGCTGCTCCGCGTCCCCCGTGCCGGGCTCGAACGACTCGCCGGTGACGATCAGCAGCCGGTGCTCGTCGTCCAGCGGGGCGGTGCGCACCGACCGGGTGCGGCGCTCGGGCGTGATGTACATGCCGATGGGGGCGCTCCCGGCGGGCACCGGCGCGGCGACCACCAGCTCCCGGCGCGGCTTCAGCCGGGTGAAGAGCAGGGCGCGGTCGAACACCGGATAGTGCGTGGCCACGACGGCGTCCCGGGCCACGACCGTGGCGCCGTGCTCGGTGCCGACCCGGCAGCGCGCCCCGTCGTGCAGCTCCGTCGCCCGGGTGCGCTCGAAGATCAGCCCGCCCCGGTCGACCAGGTCACGGGCCATAGCGAGCAGGAACTTCCGCGGGTGGAACTGCATCTGGTCCTCCACCCGCACCGCTCCCGCCACCGGGAACGGCAGCTCCGTCGTCGTGACGAACGACGCCGCCAGCCCCGCCTCCCGTGCCGCCTCGGCCTCGGCCCGCAGCTCACCGACCCGCTCCTCCGACTCCAGGTACGTGTACGCGGGGACCCGTTCCAGCTCCGCGTCGGCCCCCAGCTCGGCGCAGATCCGGCCGACGTGCTCGACCCCGTCCTGCTGCGACTCCGCGTACAGCCGGGCCGCCTCCGACCCCTGCTGCTTGCGCAGCCGCGCGTAGACCAGGGTGTGGAGCGCGGTGAGCTTCGCCGAGGTGTAGCCGGTGACACCGGAGCCGATCCGGTCGGCCTCCAGCAGGGCCACCCGCTGTCCGGCCCGCTCCAGCTCCCACGCCGTGCACAGCCCGGCGATGCCGCCGCCGACGACCACGGTGTCCACCTCCAGGTCGTCACGGAGCGGCGGGTATCCGGTGTGCTCCGCCGAGACCATCCAGTACGACTCCTGGGCCGGCCGCTGATCCGCCATGGGGCCCGAGTGCCCCGCGCCGGGGCCGGATAACGCGGCGCGGCCGGGTGCCCGTACCCGGAGCGGACAGAGCCCCTGATCAGCGGCGTGCACGCTGCGTGGTCGGCCACGCCGGAATTGTCGCGCGCTGCGGGCCGATCGTCGCTATTCTGGAAGCTGACGGACAGCCCCTTCAGGGAAGCACCGACACCCTCGGCCCGTCCCGGGATGCGCCATTCACCATGGCCGCACTCCCGGTCGCGTAGTCCGGCGCCACCGCGTCCGAACAGCCCTTTCCTCAGCCCCATCGGGCGTCCGGCGCCCGGTCGAGGTTCCGTCGGCACGTCCGGTTCACCCGACGCGAAGGAGTGTGCGCGGTGACACCTCAGAAGACGAAGCGACATCAGCTCCCCCCGGAGCCTGAGGAGCCTCACAAGCGGATGAAGGAGGTGCGCAACCTCGATGTCTGGGCCAGATCAGCGCCGATCCGGCTGGCAGGCTACGAGGAGGACCCAGCCGAGTCGCACATCCTGCGCGGCATCGACTGATCCCGTCCGCTGTACTCGGGGCCCGACCGGAACGACGGCCGGGCCCCGAGACGCGTACCGGGCCGTAGCGATTCCCGACGAGGCGCACCCGCCCCTGGGCCGGTCCGCCGGTCCGCACCGGGCCGGCGCCTCGCGGGCCACGGTCACCGCGTGC
Source organism: Streptomyces sp. bgisy100 (assembly GCF_057709105.1). Classification (NCBI taxonomy): domain Bacteria; kingdom Bacillati; phylum Actinomycetota; class Actinomycetes; order Kitasatosporales; family Streptomycetaceae; genus Streptomyces; species Streptomyces sp. bgisy100. Next base: position 89,692 of record NZ_JBYITE010000003.1, on the reverse strand, counting down.
GAGGACGCCCGTCGAGCCTTCCGCCGCTGATGTAGCGCAGCCGGCCGGTCCGCGTCCCGCGCCCGCCCGCCGGACCTTTCGGACCCTATGCCGCTCACCCTCGGAGCCCGTCCGGCGGTGTCCGCGGGTCGTGCCTGTCGGCTCGGGGCGGGACCTTCCGGGGCCTTCAGCGGGCTGCGCGACGACGACGCTGCCCGGCCCCCTCCCCTCACGGCGCCTCGAAGTCGCCGTGCCGCCCCGCGCCGCGGGCGAAGCGCGCCGCGCCCTCCAGCCCCTCCGCCAACACGGCCCGGCCGCCGCGCAGTTCGCCGGCCATCGCCGCCTCCTCGCCGAGACCCTCCTGCGCCAGCAGCGAGGCCCGGTCGGCCCGCAGGCACGCCTGCGGGAAGCGGGCGATCTCCGCGGCCAGGGCCTCGGCCTCGGTCCGCGCCAGGCCGGGCGGCACCAGCCGGGTGGCCAGCCCGATGTCGTACGCCTCCCGGGCCGGGACCGGACGCCCGGTGAGGACGAGGTCCATCGCCCGGGCGGTACCGATGAGCCGGGGCAGCCGGACCGTGCCGCCGTCGATCAGCGGCACGCCCCAGCGGCGGCAGAAGACGCCGAACACCGCGTCCTCCTCCACCACCCGCAGATCGCACCAGAGCGCGAGCTCCAGCCCGCCCGCCACGGCGTGCCCGCTCACCGCGGCGATCACCGGCTTCGTCAGCCGGAGCCGGGTCGGGCCCATCGGCCCGTCCCCGTCCCGCTCCACCCGGTTCCCCGCTTCCGTACCGGCCGCCTTGAGGTCCGCGCCGGAGCAGAACGTCCCGCCCTCGCCCCACAGCACCGCCACCCGCGCCACGGGATCGGCGTCGAAGGCCCGGAAGGCGTCCGCCAGTTCGCGGGCCGTCGCGCCGTCCACGGCGTTGCGGGTCCCGGGCCGGGACAGCACCACCGTGGTGACCGGGCCCTGCCGTTCGACGCGGACGCTCACCCGGCCTCCTTCGGCCGGGCGCGCTCCAGGATCGGCGCCAGGTCCGTGCCCGCCGGGAGCGTGCCGAACGCGTGGCCCCAGTCCCCGCCGAGCCGGGAGGCGCAGAACGCGTCCGCGACCGCCGGGTCGCTGTACCGGACGAGCAGACTGCCCTGGAGCGCCAGCGCCATCCGCTCCGCCAGCCGCCGGGCGTCCAGCTGGGCGCGCGCCGGATCGGCGAGCCCGGGCAGGGCCGCCCGGACCTGGGCCGCCGCCGCGTCCAGCCGGCGGTCGGCACCGGCCGCCGCGTCCACCTCCGCCAGCAGGGCGTCCAGCCCCGCCGGCTCCTTGCCCAGCGCCCGCAGTACATCGAGCGCCGCGACATTGCCCGAGCCCTCCCAGATCGACAGCAGCGGCGCCTCGCGGTAGAGCCGCGGCATCCCGGACTCCTCGACGTATCCGTTGCCGCCCAGGCACTCCAGCGCCTCCGCTGCGTGCGCGCTGCCCCGTTTGCACACCCAGTACTTGCCGACCGCCAGGCCCAGCCGGCGCAGCGCCGCCTCGGACGCGTCCCCGGCCTGGGAGCGGTCCAGCGCCGCCGCCAGCCGCATGGCCAGCAGGGTCGCCGCCTCCGACTCCACCGCGAGGTCGGCCAGGACGTTGCGCATCAGCGGCTGGTCGGCCAGCTCGGCGCCGAACGCCCGCCGGTGCGCGGTGTGGTGCAGGGCCTGGCGCAGCCCCGCCCGCATGCCCGCCGCCGTGCCGATCACACAGTCCAGCCGGGTCACATTGACCATCTCGACGATGGTGCGCACCCCGCGGCCCGGCTCGCCGACCGGCCAGGCCACCGCGCCGTCGTACTCGATCTCGGACGAGGCGTTGGAGCGGTTGCCCAGCTTGTCCTTCAGCCGCTGGAGGTGCATGCCGTTCCGGGTGCCGTCGGGCAGGACCCGGGGCAGCAGGAAGCAGGTCAGCCCCTCGGACGTCTGCGCCAGCACCAGGAACACATCGCTCATCGGGGCGGAGGTGAACCACTTGTGCCCGGTGAGCCGGTAGGTGCCGTCGCCGGCCGGGACCGCCTGCGTGGTGTTGGCCCGTACGTCCGAGCCGCCCTGCTTCTCCGTCATCGACATGCCGGCGATCAGCCCGGACTTCTCCAGCGGCGGCCGCGGCCCGTAGTCGTAACGGCGGGCCGCCAGCAGCGGTTCGTACACCGCGGCCAGCTCCGGCTGGGCGCGCAGCGCGGGAACCGCCGCGTACGTCATGGAGACGGGACAGCCGTGGCCCGCCTCGGCCTGCGACCAGACGTAGAACTGGGCGGCGCGGAAGAGATGCGCGCCCGTCCGCGACTCGGTCCAGGGCGCGGCGTGCAGCCCGTTCTCCACCGCGACGGTCATCAGCCGGTGCCAGGCGGGATGGAACTCGACCTCGTCGATCCGGTGGCCGAACCGGTCGTGGGTGCGCAGCCGCGGCGGGTGCTCCTCGGCGGCCCGCGCCCACTCCTGCACCTCCTCCGAGCCGGCCAGCGCGCCCAGCTCCCGGACCCGCTCCTCGCCCCAGCCCGCTCCGTCGCGCCGCAGCGCCTCCAGCAGGGCGGGGTCGTCGGCCGCGCTGAACGGGGTCAGCGGCGGGGCCTGGTTGAGGACTTCATGGGTGGTGCTCACGGCAACCTCCGGGGAGTGGCGTGGTCGGCTCCTGTCCTGGACGTTACAGTTTCACTGCGCGCGTCGGAAGCATGTAAGACATCGGAAGCATGTAAGAGAGAGCGGGGGTGCGGCACGGATGGACGGCACGGGACGCGCCGGGCTGCGGCCGCTGACCGCCCGCTCGGTCGTGCTCAGCACCCTGCTCGGCCACCACCCGCCGCTGCTGCCCGCCCGCGCCCTGGTCCGGGTCGGACGGCTCTTCGGGATCGCGGAGGGCACCGTCCGGGTGGCGCTCTCCCGCATGGTCGCGGCCGGTGACCTCGAACAGCGCGACGGCGGCTACGCACTGACGGCCCGGCTGCTGCACCGCCAGGCCCGCCAGGACGACGCCCGCAGCCCCCGCACCCGCCCCTGGGACGGTGACTGGGAGATCGCCGTGGTCGCCCCCGAGCCCCGGCCCGCGGCCGAACGCTCGGCGCTGCGGCAGGAGATGAGCGTGCTGCGCCTGGCCGAACTGCGGGAGGGCACCTGGCTGCGCCCCGCCAACCTCCGCCGGCCGCTCCCGCCCTCGGTCACCGGGCCGTGCACCCTGCTCACCGGCCGCCCCGACGACGATCCGGCCGCCCTCGCCGCGTCCCTGTGGGACCTGACCGAGTGGGCCGACCGGGCCCGCGCCCTGTACACGGCGCTGGAACAGGCACCGGACCCGGCCGGGGAGTTCACCGCGGCCGCCGCGATCCTGCGCCACCTGATGGCGGACCCGCTGCTGCCCGCCGGACTGCTGCCCGCCGACTGGCCGGGCGACGCCCTCCGGGCACGCTACGAGGTCTTCCACGCGGAGATGCGGGCCCTGCTCCAGGAACACACGGCGACGCCCTGACCGCTGCCGCGCGTGGCGGGGGTTCTCCGTTGCCGGGACTCGCGGTACGTCGGACGGACCGCCGGGCGTACGGTCAGCCCGCGGCGACGCCGTCCAGCGACTCCACCCGGCGCTCCAGGGCCTGCACCGCACCGGGCCGGGGGCCGGGCACCGCGCGCCGCATCTCCAGCAGATGGTTCGCCAGCCCGCGGGCCGCGGCCGGGTCCGCCACCTGCTCCCAGCAGTGGTGCGCGCGGTCCACGGCGGCCACCACGTCCGCCGCCTCCGCGGGCTCGCCCCGCTGCATACGGGCCGACGCCGAGGCCGTCCAGAGCTCGCAGGACCGGACGAAGTCACCGGCGAGACGGGCGAGATCGGCCCGTACCTCCAGCCAGTGCACGGCCTCCGCGGACGCCGCGCCGTACAGCCGGAGCGCCTGCTGCTCCCAGGCGGCGGCCATCGCCGCCGCCTCACCGTGCCGCCCCTCACGCGCCGCGGCGAGGATCGCCGGGTGCGGGTCGGGATCCGCGGCCGGCCGCGGAGGGTGCTGCACGGGCGCCGGGGCCTGGACCGGGACGCCGGTGCCGGGGCTTGCCGCGCCGGTGCCGCTGCCGGTGTGCGGATACGCGGGCGCGGACGGGGCCGGTGCCGGGACGGTGGTGGTGTGGGCCGCGCTCGCCGCCGACGGGTGGGCGGTGTGCTGAGGCTGCGACGGACCCGACGTACCGCCGTAGGGGGCGGGTTGGGGCGGAGCGGGCTGTGCCGGTACGGGCTGCGCGTGGACCGGTTGGGCCGGGACCGGTTGGGCCGGGACGGGGCGGGCCGGCGCAGACGCGGCGTACGCCGCTCCGTGTCCGTCGGTGCCGCGGTCCTCCGGGCCCTGGCCGTTCGGAGCCTGGCCGTTCGGAGCTTGGCCGTTCGGAGCCTGGCCACTCACGCCCTGCCCGTTCGGGTCCTGCCCGTTCACGCTCTGCCCGTTCACGTCCCGCGCGTTCGGACTCCAGCCGTTCATCCCGGGGTTGCTCCCGGCCGCACCGTTCGTGCCGCCGCCCTGGGGGTATCCCGCGGTGCCCGCGCCTCCGGTGGCCTCTGTGCCGTTGGCGCTTCCCGGAGCCGCGGCGTACCCGGAAGCCGGTCCCGGGCCGTGAGCCGCGGAGAACGCCGTGCCGGAGGCCGGAGCGGGCGCCGTGGCGGCAGCCGGCGCCGGAAAGGTGCCCGCGGCCCCGTACGCCCCGGCGCCACCGTCCTCACCCAGCATCAGATGCGTGCCGTCGAGGAGCCCGGCCATCGCCGCCGCCCGGCGGTGCAGATCCTCCAGCGGCGGCCGGGACGCGGCGGGCCGCAGGATCTCGGAGACCGCCCGGCTGTACTCGGGGGCGGCGACCGACCGGCGCTCCGGCGGGGGAGCCACGGTGCCGAACAGCCGGACCCCGTCGGCCCGCAGGGCCTCGGGGAACGCCCGGAGGCGGGACCACGCGGCGGTGTCGGCCACCAGATCGGCCAGCAGCGTCGTGCTGCCGGCGGGCCGGTGCTGGAGTTCGGCGGCCAGCCAGTGCCAGGGGAACCCGGTGTAGCGCACGGTGGTGGCGGTGGTCCGCGCCAGGGCGAGATGCGGCAGTTGCTGCTTGCGGTCCAGCGTCAACTGCCCGATGAGATGGATCAGCAGCGGCCCGGGGAAGGCGGCCGCGGTGCGCAGCCGGGTCAGCACGACCTGGGGGTCGGCCGGGTCCACCAGCTCGACGACGCTGGCCCCGGGCGTGCCGGTGAGCACCCGCGGAGGCACCGCCGCCAGCGCCGGAAGGACGGCGGCAGCGTCCATCAGACGACCCTTGCCGACCGGGGCCGCCGCAATGAGCAGCGCCGCCCCCGGAACCGTTACCGCCGTCTCGTCACCGTTGATCGCCACGCACTCACCGTATCGCCCCCCGGCTCCGTGGCAGCCGGGTCATCCGGGAACGTACGCGGCCGGGTGGTTCGTCGGGGGCTTTGACGACGCTTCGGCCCTCTACGGTCGTTTGTTCCTTGTTCTGGCCGGATTCGGACTGGCGATCGGCGTTTGACGGGCTCATCGCCATGTCTGCGGCGCGCGGCCTTGCGAGTGCGCCCCTTCGGACATCCGGGCGCCTTGATGGCGCGGCCGAAACGCACAGCATCCGGGGCGGACCCGTTCTCCGGCCCGCCCGCGTCGCCCCGGGAGCCCGGCCGGCCGCCCCCGATCGGGTGCCGCGCTCATGGCAATTGCCTGGTGGGCAGGCCAATGGCGTGGTCGCGGCGGCCGGATCGCAACGGTCCTCCGGCGTCCACCGAGTACCTGATGCCTGATCAAAAAACTTGCTGCATCGCACAGTTGAGTCACGAAGGCAACACGGAGGGTTTCGGCCAAAGGGCATAAACGATCTTGGCTGTCGCCGTCGGGTTGTAGACGATGTTGCGGTCGGCGAACCTTGTGCGGGTCGCTGCCGACGAACGACCCCGCGCCCAGAGGGCGCCTGGGGAAGCGCGGAGGAGGCTCGTCGTGGAACGCTTGTTGGCTCATGGCCATCACCAGGATCTGCGCGATCGCGTGCACGCATTCGCGGAACGCGAAGTACGGCCCCGAATAGCCGCGATGGAGGCTTCTCGCAGCGTTCCCCATGAGCTCTCGCGGCTCATCGCCCGGCAGGGCTGGATCGGCGTGACCGTCGATGAGGAGTACGGCGGCATGGGCGCCGGGCACCTGGCGAAGACGATCATCATCGAGGAGCTCGCCCGGGTCAGCGGAGCCATGGGTGCCATGGTCCAGGCCTCCCAGCTCGGCACAGCCAAGATCATCCACTATGGCAACGATGTCCAGCGGAAGACCTGGCTGCCCCGCATCGCCGCCGGCGAGTGCCTGCCGACCATCGCCGTGACCGAGCCGCAGTCCGGCGGGCACGTCCTCGGCATGGAGGGCACCGCCGTCCGCGACGGGGACGACTACGTCCTCAACGGCCGCAAGGTGTACGTGGGCAACAGCCACGTCGGGGACCTGCACGGCGTCGTCGTCCGCACCGGACCCGGCTCACGGGGGCTGTCCGCCTTCCTCGTCGAGACCGGCACCCCGGGGTTCTCGCTGGCGGAGCAGCAGCCCACACTGGGCCTGCACGGCTTCAGCTTCGGCGAGCTGATCTTCGACAACTGCCGGATCCCCGCCGCGAACCTGCTCGGCGAGGAGGGTGACGGCCTGAACGTCGCCTATTCCTCGAGCATGCTCTACGGCCGGGCGAACCTCGCCGCGGTGTCCCTCGGCATCCACCAGGCGATCCTGGACGAGACGACGGCGTTCTGCCTGCAGCGGGAGCGGTACGGCAAGCCGCTGGCCGGTCTCGGCTCCATCAAGCTCAAGCTCGGCCAGATGCAGTCCCGACTGATGACCGCCCGGCTGGCCGCCTACCACGCGGTGGACCTGCTGGACCACGGCGTGCCGTGCGACGCGGAGCTGATGAACGCCAAGCTGGTCAACGTCGAGTACGCGCTGGACTCGGCCCGCAACGCCATGGAGATCCACGCGGCCTGCGGCCTGTACACCGACCGTCCCGTCGAGCGCTATCTGCGCGACGCCTTCCACATCTTCGCCCCGGCCGGGACCTCGGACGTCCAGCTGCTCCGCCTCGGCGAGGTGGCGATGGGGGAGGCGAAGGGCGAATGGTCGGAGTGCCTGTCCGACGTGGTGCGGATGGACCGGCTGCGGACGACCGCCTGAGCCGTGCGGGGGGCTGGGACGCGACCGGCGTCCAGGCCCTCCGCACGGAAGGCTCTGCGCATGCTGCCCCGGCCGAGGGGCCCACGGCACCACTCGCGGCCCAGGAAGGGGCCATGGGCGGCCAACGGCCCGCTGCCCGAGCCCCGGGACCCTGCTGGGCCCGGAGCCCTGCGAACCTCTCGTGCTGCCCTGTGAGCCGCGCCGAGGCGTGCCGCGCCCGGGGCGGCCCGGACCGGGCCCGAGGGCAGGCGGCTCAAGTCGTACGGCGCCCCCGAGGGCACACGGCAGCCCACGCCCCCCGGCAGCGCACCGTCCGGAGGCTCACAGCCGCCCGGCAGCGCACCGCCCCGCCCTCGGCGGACCCCTCAGATCCCGGGCTCCTGCCGGTGGATCCGCCCGACCAGTTCGGCCGCCATCGACTTGATGGTCTCCAGCCCCTGCCGCCCCCAGGGGCGGGGCTCCTGGTCGACCACGCAGACCGTTCCCAGCGCCATCCCCGTGCGGTCGATCAGCGGCGCTCCCAGATACGAGCGGATGCCGATCTCGTCCACCACGGGGTTCCCCGCGAACCGCGGGTAGTCGCAGACGTCCTCCAGCACCAGGGCCTTCCGGCGCACTATGACGTGCGGGCAGTAGCCGTGGTCCCGCGCCATCACCCGTCCGGGCTGCTGCTGTTGCGGCACCGGCCCCAGCTCGACCCCCGACTGGCCGTCCCCCGCGGTGTAGAGGCCCGCGAAGTACTGACGGTGCTCGTCGATGAAGTTGACCATCGCGTACGGCGCCCCGGTGATCCGGGCGAGCTCCCGCGCGAAGTCGTCGAACTCCGGGACGGGGGTGTCCCCGAGCCCGAGCTCGCGCAGCCGGGCCACCCGGGCCGTCGCTTCGGCGTCCTCCGGGGTCAGCAGCAGATGGCCGGTCGGGTCGTAGGGCGTGAAGGGGGTGGGGGTGGACATGGAGGCTCCGTTCGGACTGCGGATTCGGCTGCGCCGTCGGGTCAGCGCAGCGGGTCGGGCTCGGCCACCGGGGAACGCGCGGCAGAGCTGATCAGGTGCTGGACGAGTGCCATCAGGACCCGGGTGCCGGAGTTGCACTGCCGGGCGTCGCAGAGCACGACGGGCACCTCCGGTCTGAGGTCCATGGCCACGCGGACCTCCTCCGGGTCGTAGTGGAAGCCTCCGTCGAACTCGTTGACCGCCACGACGAATCCGATGCCACGGCGTTCGAAGAAGTCCACCGCGGCGAAGCACTGGTCGAGCCGGCGGGTGTCCGCCAGGACCACGGCACCGAGTGCGCCGTTCGACAGCTCGTCCCACATGAACCAGAACCGCTCCTGGCCGGGCGTGCCGAACAGGTAGAGCACATGGTCCGCGTCGAGCGTGATCCGGCCGAAGTCCATGGCGACCGTGGTGGTCGTCTTGTCCTCGATCCCTTCGAGGCTGTCGGTCCGGGCACTGACCTGGGTGAGCAACTCCTCGGTGCTCAGCGGCTCGATCTCGCTCACCGCTCCCACGAGGGTGGTCTTGCCCACCCCGAAGCCCCCCGCTATGAGAATTTTCAGCGCGGTGGGAAAAGGGTCCGCAGTGGGCGCGAGGTCAGAGCCGTTTGCGAAGGCCATGCAGGACCGCCTCCAGAAGATCTCGGTCGGTCGGGGAAGCCGCCTCGACGGTGCGGGGCGCCCGGGTGGTGAGCGCCCCGCAGTCCACCAGGTCGGACAGGAGGACTTTGGTGACGACGGCGGGGAGCCGTATGTGGGCGGCGACCTCGGCCACCGACATCGGGCCGCCGCAGAGCCCGAGCACCTGGTCGTGATCGGGGCCGAGATGGTTCCCGGGCCGGGCGCCGGTGGCCATCACCAGGGTGAGCAGGTCGAAGTGCGCGGTGGGACGGGTGCGCCCGTTGCTGACGGTGTACGGCCGGACCAGTCGTCCCGCCGCGTCGTCCAGCCACATCCCGTCCCGCGCGTCCGCCATCCTCAGAGCCCCGCGTCGTGCGGGGATCCGCCGGCCGGGGGCGCGCCCACCGGCTGCCGCGCGGGCGTGGCCAGATACGGGCGGACGCTCTTGACCAGCATGGCCATCTCGTAGCCCAGCACGGCCGCGTCGGCCTCGCGTTCGGCCATGACGGCCAGACAGGCGCCGGAACCGGCGGTGGAGACGAACAGCAGCGTGGTGTCGAGCTCGACCACCACCTGCCGTACCTCACCGCCGTCGCCGAACCGCAGGCCGGCGCTGCGGGCGAGGGAGTAGAGGCCGGACGCCAGGGCGGCCATGTGGTCGGCGCTGTCGGTGTCGAGGCCGTGGACGGCCTTCACCAGTCCGTCGGAGGACAGCAGCAGCGCGTTGCGAGTGTGGGGTACACGCTGGACGAGGCCGGTCAGCAGCCAGGACAGGTCCGTGGACTGGCCGGTGCGCATGTCGCTCACCATGAGGGTGGTCTTCTCCTTGGGGAATGAGTTGGAGCCTGCGGTTCAGCGAGAGCGGTCGGCGTGGCCCTCGTCGGGTGCGTCGGGAGCCTCGGCAAGACTGACGCCCCGCCGGAACGCGGCCATCAGATTCGGGTCGTGCTCCGCCTCCTGCTCACTCCCCGTGCCGCGAGCGGTCGGCGCGTCCCGGAGCTCCGGGACGAGGTGCTCCTGGCGGCGCCGGCGCGGCAGTTGCGGCCGCTCCCCCCGGGCGTCGGCAGGATGGACGGGACCGCGGTCGCGGTGCGACGGCGGCTCCGGGGCGTGCGCCGGGCTCGGCACCGGGCCCCCGTGCCGCGGCGCCGGCCGGGGCGGCTCGGCGGCGCGGGCGTGCTGCTGCGGGATGGGCGTGGGCATCGCCAGCGGCTGCTGCTGTCCGGCCACCGGCTGAGGCGCCGCCGGCCGGGGCGTCTCCGCGTGGGTCACCGCGGGCCGGACCGGAGCCGGTGGGACGGGCGCCTCCCGGACGGGCCTTTCCCGGACGGGAAGTTGCGGGAGGTGCCCCGGCGGGACCGGCGGCTGCGCGGCCCCGGGTGCCGCCCGGTGCGGGGCCGGGGGCGGAGGCGCCGCCGGGCTCCCCGCGGGCCCGGCCGGGACCCCGGGCTGCACCGGGACCCCGGCCTGCACCGGGGGAGCGGGCTGCACCGGGGGAGCGGACGGCGCCGGGGCGGCGGGCGGCAGCGGGGACGCGGCGTCGTGCGGTGCCGTTGCCGCCGGTGCGGCGGCCGGGGTGGTCTCCCCGGGCTGGTCGCCCAGCAGGCTCTGGGGAAGTACCAGGACCGCCTGGATGCCGCCGTAGATGTTGCTCTGCAGCTGGACCGCGATGCCGTGCCGGCGGGCGAGTGCGGAGACCACGAACAGGCCGATGCGGCCGTCCCGCAGCAGTTCGCCGACATCGATCCGGTCGGGGTCGGTGAGCAGCGCGTTCATCCGCAGCTGCTCCTCGCGCGGCATGCCCAGACCGCGGTCCTCGACCTCGACCGCCAGGCCCGCGGACACCCGCTGGGCGCGGAGGAGGACCTGGGTCTGCGGGGCGGAGAACACCGTGGCGTTCTCGACGAGTTCGGCGAGGAGGTGGATCACGTCGGCGACGGCGTGGCCGCGCAGGGTGCCGTCGATCGGCGGTACCAGCTTGACCCGGGAGTACTGCTCGACCTCGGCGATCGAGGAGCGCAGCACCTCGGTCATGGTGACCGGACGGCTCCACTGGCGGCGGGAGATGGCGCCGCCGAGCACGGCGAGGTTCTCGGCGTGCCGCCGGATGCGGGTCGCCAGGTGGTCGACGTGGAAGAGACCCTTCAGCAGGTCGGGGTCCTCGACCTCGTTCTCCAGCTCGTCCAGGAGCTCGATCTCCCGGTGGACCAGGGACTGCAGGCGGCGGGCGAGGTTGACGAAGACCTCGACCTTCTCCTCGCTGCCCTCGGACTTGCCGCGGACGAGCTGGGCCGCCTGCACGACGGCCGTCTCGGCCTGGCGCTGGGCCAGGGCGAATTCATGGGCCAGCAGATCGAGGGAGTCCCCCGAGGGCTCGGGGAGGGGGGCCTGGGGGCGGGGCTGGAGGCGCTCACCCTGGCCCAGACGCCGTAAGAGGTCGTGGAGGTCGGCCTGGCCGCGGGCGCCGGCCCGGCGTAACGCCGTGTACCGGCGGGAGGTGCCGCGGGCCTCGGCGTTCGCGGCGACCGCGCCGCCCGCCAGGGCGCCGCAGCCGAGGAGGGCGGCCCCGGCCAGCACGCCCCAGGTCGTCCCGTCCGCGAAGCCCTCCTGGGAGCGGAGGACGAAGACCGTCGTGGCGGTGGACACGGCTCCGACGCCTAACGCGGGGAGCAGGGCCAGGCGCTGCATCCGGGATCTGATGGCGGAGTCGGCCGCCCCGTCCTGGGCCGGTGATCTGCCGTGCCTCTTCCCCGTCGGCGCCGTGGGCCGGCGCGGCTCCGGTCGCGCGGCATGGGTGGGGGGCTCAGGCATCGCAGTCCTCTCGATCAGCCGGCATGGAATACCGGGGCGCAGCACCGCAGGCTAACCGTCAACACGCGTACATAAACGGGCAGTTGGTTGCTTCGCTACCCTACGCCACCCTCATTAGGGCTAGGTAATCGCACAGAGGTCGGAAACCGTACCGAATATCGGTTCCAGGCGCGCCCTGGGGATTGATCCGCATTTTCCGGTGTGGAGGCCCGCCGGTGGGGTACTCGCGGCAGTCCCGAGCGCGGAGGAGCGCCATGGACCTCGAACAGCTGCGGGAGCTCGGCCGGCAGCTCCGCGTCGACGCGGTACGCGCCGCCGACGCCGCGGGCTCCGGTCACCCCACCTCGTCGATGTCGGCGGCCGACCTCATGGCCGTACTGCTGGCACGCCACCTGCAGTACTCCTTCGACCGGCCGGAGCACCCCGGGAACGACCACGTGATCTTCTCCAAGGGGCACGCCTCACCCCTGCTCTACGCCGTGTACCGGGCGGCGGGCGCGATCCCCGACGACGAGCTGCTGACGTTCCGCAAGGACGGCAGCCGGCTGGAGGGCCACCCGACCCCGGTGCTGCCCTGGGTCGACGTGGCCACCGGCTCGCTGGGCCAGGGGCTGCCCGTCGGCGCGGGCGTCGCCTGGGCGGGCAAACGGCTCGACCGGCTGCCGTACCGGGTCTGGGTGCTGTGCGGGGACAGCGAGCTGGCCGAGGGCTCGATGTGGGAGGCGTTCGAGCACGCCGGCCACGAGCGGCTCGACAACCTCACCGCCGTCATCGACGTCAACCGGCTCGGTCAGCGGGGCCCCACCCGCCACGAGTGGGACCTCGACGCCTACGCCCGGCGCATCCAGTCCTTCGGCTGGCACACCGTCGAGATCGACGGTCATGACGTCACCGCGATCGACGAGGCGTACGCCGAGGCCCGGAGCACGGCACTGCGGCCCACCGCGATCATCGCGCGGACCCTGAAGGGGAGCGGTGTGCAGGCCGTCGAGGACCGGGAGGGCTTCCACGGCAAGCCGCTGCCGGACGCCGCGGAGGCCATCGCCGAGCTGGGCGGCATCCGGAACCTGACGGTCGAGGTGCACCCGCCGCCCGAGGTCCGCGCCCCGCAGCGGCCCGCCACCTCCCTGGAGCTCCCGCGCTACGACCTCGGCTCGAAGGCCGCGACCCGTACGGCGTACGGGGAGGCGCTGGCGGCGCTCGGCTCGGCGCGGGAGGACATCGTGGCCGTCGACGGCGAGGTCGGCGACTCCACCCGCACCGAGTTCTTCGGCAAGGAGCACCCCGACCGGTACTTCGAGTGCTACATCGCCGAGCAGCAGCTCGTGGCCACCGGGCTGGGCATGCAGGCACGCGGCTGGGTGCCGTTCGTCGCGACCTTCGCGGCGTTCCTCACCCGGGCCCACGACTTCCTCCGGATGGCCTCGGTGAGCCGCGCCCGGCTCGCGGTCGTCGGATCGCACGCGGGTGTCGCCATCGGCGAGGACGGTCCGTCGCAGATGGGCCTGGAGGACCTGGCGATGTTCCGGGCGATCCACGGCAGCACGGTGCTCTACCCGTGCGACGCCAACCAGACCGCCCGCCTGGTGGCCGCGCTGGCGGACCGCCCGGGAGTCGGCTACCTGCGCACCACCCGCGGCGAGACCCCGGTCGTCTACGGTCCCGACGAGGAGTTCCCGGTCGGCGGCAGCATGGTCCTGCGCTCCTCGGACGCCGACCGGGTCACCCTGGTGGCGGCCGGGGTCACCGTCCACGAGGCGCTGGCCGCGGCGGACGCGCTCGCCGAGGAGGGCATTCCGGCGCGGGTGATCGACCTGTACTCGCTGAAGCCGGCCGACACCGCCACCCTGCGGGCCGCCGCCGAGGTCACCGGCTGCCTGATCACCGTCGAGGACCACCACCCCGAGGGCGGCCTGGGCGACGCGGTGGCCGAGGCCTTCGCCGACGGGCGCCCGGTGCCCCGGCTGACGCGGCTCGCCGTCCGCTCGATGCCCGGGTCGGCGACGCCGGACGAACAGCTGGGCGCGGCCGGCATCGATGCTGCGGCCGTGGTGGCGGCAGCGCGGCGCTTGGTCGACATGGCGGAGTGAGGTGCGACGGCGCCCCGGTGGGACAGGGCGAACCGAGCCGCCGACCGGGCCGTGGAAGGGCTGTCGACCGAGCCGTCGGCAGGGCCGCGTCTCGGTGGTCGGCGCCGGGCGGATGAGGGGCGAGCGGCTGGCGGGCCGGGGCCGCGAGGGTGAGCGGCTCGGCACCGACGGCCGGTCCGGGCCCGGATGACGTCGGGTGACCGTCCCGGCGGGCGACGCCCCTTGGCGGGGCCGGGGCTCAGCCCACCACACGCGCCAGGAAGTACGCGAGAAAAGCCACGACGGCCAGCCCGATGACGATCATCGGTGCCCACTCGCCCCAGTGCGCGGCCGGGGAACGGCCGGTCCGCCGTGGCCCTCTCCCAGCGCCGGGCGGCCTGCCGGGGCCGGGTGGCGGAGTCCTGGTGTCCATAAGCGCCGGGTGGGCGTCGGCCGGCCGTTCCAAACCTCCCTTCCGGCCCGCCGACCCCATCGGCGTACGGATCCCCCGCCGTGTCTCACCCGCTCGGACCCCACCACTGGCCGTCCCGCCCGGCACCTCCGAGGGTCGAGGGGTGGGGAGACCGCGGAGAGGGGACCATGAGTCGCACGCCCGTACCGGCGCCGGTCGGCAGCACGGCGCTGTCCCGCCGGCCGATGCGCCGCCGCGTCGTGCGGTGGACGGCCTGCGCCGTCCTGGTGATCTCCACCGTCGTCCTGGTCGCGGCCGGCACGGTGCGCAGCACCGCCCTCAACCGCGGCTACTACCAGGACGTCCTCGACGAACAGCGGGCGTACGACCGGCTCTACGACGAGGTGCTGGTCGACCCGGGGTCCTCCGACGTCGCCCAGCAGCTCCTGGCGCGGCTCCCCGTACCGCAGGGCGTGGTCACCTCCAACCTCAAGGCGGTGCTGCCGCCCACGGCCGTCCGGGCCCTGACCGACCAGCAGATCGACAACGCCGTCGGCTATCTGCGCGGCGACCGGCCCGCACTGCGGATGACGGCCGATCTGCAACCGGTGCTGGCCAACCTGGACGACCTGATCCGGATCTACTTCGGGGACCTGTTCGACGCGGTGGAGGAACAGCCCGCACCCGGCCTCGACGGGCTCGCGGCGGAATTCGGCCGGGGCTCCGGTCCGGAGCACGGCCCGGCCGGACCACACGAAACGGCCGGACCGCGGGCGCCGGACGGCTCCGGGGCGGCCGGGGGCCGGGGCATCACCGACGGCCGGCAGGCGCACCACGGCTCCGGGGCGGCGCGGGCCGTCGGCGGCCTCGACCGTCCCGGCGCCGAGGGGCTCGCCCTGGTGCGCAAGGCGCGGGCCCTCACCCTGCTCGGACTGGGGCCCGGCCAGACCCTGGCGGTGTTCCTCGGCGTCCTGGCGCTGCTGGTGTTCTGGGCCGCCTCACCGGGTAGCGTCGCCCGCCGGCTGACCGCGCTCGGCGCCGCCCTCGCCACCGGCGGGGCGCTCGCCGCGGCGGCCGTGGGCACCGGCCGGCTCTTCGCCCCGCACGCCATGGTCGCCCCCTCCCCGCACTGGCCGCGGTCGCTGGCACGACTGGTCGAGGATGTGCAGACCACGGCGGCCGACCGGCTGATGACCGCCGGATTGCAGGCCGCCGTCGTACCCCTGGCCGCCGGGCTGCTGCTCGTCGCCGCGGGCCAGGTGTGGGGCGCCTCCGGGCGGCGCCGGGCCGGGGCGGTGACGCCCCGTTCGCCCCGGGTCTGGGCGGTGACGGCGGGAGTCGCCGTGCTCGGCAGCCTGGGCGCGGCGCTCGCGCCCGCGGCGATGGGCGGCTCCGCGCCCCGCCGCTGCCAGGGCTCGTCCGCGCTGTGCGACCGGCGCTACGACGAGGTCGCCCAACTCGCCGAGTACAACGCCGTGCCGACCCCCGAGGACCGCTTCATCGGCCCGCTCCAGGACCCCGGCATCACCGGCCGGCTCGACGCGGGCGTCCGTGCGCTGCTCATCGACACCCACACCTGGGAGACGCCCGGCCGAGTGGCCGAACGGCGGGAGAAGTCCGGCCTCACCCCGGGCAACCGGAACGGCCTCTCCCCGCGCATCGAGCGGCTCAACCCGCCCCGCGGCGGACTGTGGCTGTGCCCTTCGGTCTGCCGCGGCGGCGCGGTCGCCCTGGTTCCCGCGCTCCGGAGGATCGGGATCTGGCTGGAGGCCCACCCGACCGAGGTCGTGACGCTGATCGTGCAGGACGGCATCCGTGCCCGGGACACCGTCCGGGCGTTCCGCGAGGCGGGTCTGGAACATCTGCTGTACGCGCCGGACGACGACCCGGGGCAGCCCTGGCCGACGCTGGGGGAGATGGTCGACAGCGGCCACCGGCTGGTGGTGTTCGCCGAGAAGGCGGACGGTCCCGCGCCCTGGTACCGCAACTTCCACCGCTACGGCACGCAGACCCCGTACGCGTTCCGCAGGCCGCAGGACATGTCCTGCACGCCGGACCACGGCGGCCCGGACAAGCGGCTCTTCCTCCTCAACCACTTCGTCACCGTGGGCGGCAGCCGGCTCGACGCGGGCGAGGCCAACAGCAGCCGCCGGGTCCTGGCCCGGGTGCGGGCCTGCGAGCGGCAGCGCGGCCGGCCGGTCACCTTCATCGCCGTCGACCACACCACGGTCGGGGACGCGCGCGGCGCCGTGGACGCGCTCAACGCGGCCCGCTCGACGGCACCCGTGACGGCACCCGTGACGGCGGGTACGACGGACGGCACGACAGCCGGCACGACAGACGGGCCGTCGGCCGCGGGGCCGTCCGGGGGCAGCCCGGCGGACCGCGGGGGCACGGACCGGGACGGCAGGGAGCTCGACGGAACGGAACCGTGACGGAACGGGGCGTTGACCCACCACCCTTGACCCACCACCCTTGGCCTGCCGCCTGCCGCCTGCCGCCTGCCGCCTGCCGCCTGCCGCCTGCCGCCTGCCGCCTGCCGCCTGCCGCCTGCCGCCTGCCGCCTGCCGCCTACCTGCCGGCGAAAGGCCACCCATGACCGGGCCCGCCGCCCACCGCCCCGGAGGTCAGCGGCCGGCGGCCGAGGAGAGCGACGGCGGCGCGTCCTCCGGGCGGGTGCCCCACGCCGAAGGGCGCGAGCCGACCCGGAACGCCAGGTCCCGGCCCGCCCGGATGTCGTCCGTGGTGATCCAGGTGCGCGCCAGGTTGCGTCCACCGAGGCTCGCCGACCGGACGAATCGCCGCTCCGCTGCTCCGGGTGCCGAGATGCGGAACCGGCCCTGCGGGTACCAGCGGTGGTCCAGCGCCAGGTCCACCCGGTCGAAGGCCGGTGTGGACAGCCCCCAGGTGGCCGTGCCCGGGAAGACCGGATACACCCCCATCGACGTCAGCACCAGCCAGGACGACATGGTGCCCAGGTCGTCGTTGCCGGTGACCCCGTCCGGGGCGTCCGTGAACTGCGTCCGCGCCGCGTCGGTCACCTCCGTCGTCCGCCACGGCTTGCCGGTCGCCAGATAGGTGTACGCGGCGAGCAGGTCCGGCTCGTTCCGCGGGTTGTACCGGTCCGCGTTGTAGTAGTCGTACGGGCCGCTGACCCACCGTTCGCGGGCCGTTCCGACCGGGTCGGTGTGCAGTGCGTCGTAGTCGAAGAAGGTGTCCAGCCGCCGCTCGGCCGCCGCCCGGCCGCCCAGCAGGGAGATCAGCCCCGGCAGGTCCTGCGGGACCAGCCAGGTGTACTGCCAGGACGTGCCCTCGTGGAAGCCCTGGCCCTTCGCCGGGTCGGCCGGGCCCGTGAACTTCCCCTCGGCGTCCCGCGGCCGGAAGAAGCCGGTGGTCATGTCGAAGACCTTCCGGTAGTTCTGCGCGCGGGCGGCGAAGCGCTCGGCGTCCCGGTCATGGCCCAGATCGCGTGCCATCCCGGCGAGGGCCGCGTCGGCCAGCGCGTACTCCAGCGTGGCGGAGCCGCCGTGCTGGTAGTCGTAGTCGCCCGGCACATTCTTCTTCCGCTTCGGCTCGTGCGGCACGAAGCCCCGCTCCAGATACTCCCGGTTGCCCTCCCGGCCGGTGTACGGGGAGGACTCGGGCGGCACCCCGTCGGCGTTCCGCACCAGGGCGCGGTACGTCCGTTCCTCATGTCCCGTCAGCAGTCCCTGCTGAAAGACGTTGGTGAGGAAGGGTGTCACCGGGTCACCGGTCATGATGTTCGTCTCGACCGGTCCGTAGCCCCACTGGGGGAGCCAGCCGCCCTGCCGGTCCACCGCCAGCAGGGACAGCGCCATGTCCCGCAGCTCCTGGGGAGCGAGCAGGGTGAGCAGCTGGCCCTGGGTGCGGTAGGTGTCCCACAGCGACCAGTTCTGGTAGTAGGTGAACCCCTGTGCGTGGTGGACCTTCCCGTCCCAGCCGGTGTAGCGGCCGTCGGTGTCCTGGCCGGTGTTGGGGTGCTGCAGGGCGCGGTACAGCGCGGAGTAGAAGACACGGCGCCGTTCCTCGGTGCCGCCGCGCACCCGCACCGGTGCGAGACGCCGCTCCCACGCCTCGCGGGCCGCCTCCCGGGCCTCGTCGAAGGAGTCCCGGCCCTCCGCGGCCAGATTCCGGGACGCCCCGGCCGGGTCCACGTAGCTGATGGCGGTCACGGCCTCGACGTCGCGGTCCCCGCCGGTGGTGTCGAAGCGGACGTATGCGCCCCGCCGGCCGGGCCCCTCGGAGGCGTCCGAACCGGCGGTCACCTTCGCCTTGTTCCAGGTGCCGTGGGCCGTGAACGGCCGGTCGAACCGGGTGATGGTGTGCACCGTGTACGGCTCGGTCCGCTGGCAGAAGCCGTTGCCGGTGACCGTGGCGGCCACCGTGCGGTCGTCGAGGATCCGGACCCGGCTGTCGGTCACCTTGTGCAGCGCCTGACCGGTGTTGAGCAGCACATTCGCCGTCCGGGTGGCCGGGTAGGCGAAGCGCTGGCGGCCGGTGTGCTGGGTGGCCGTCAGCTCGGCGGTGATGCCGCCGTACGCCGGCAGCTTGACCCGGTAGTAGCCGGGCGACGCGGTCTCCTCGTCGTGGCGGAACGGGGACGCGTAGACGTCGTTGTCGGTGCTGGTGATCTCGCCGGTGGTGGGCATGACGGGCAGGTCACCGCCGATGCCGCAGCCCACCCCCGCCAGGTGCACGGCCGAGAAGCCGCGGATCTTCGAGTCGTCCCAGTCGTAGCCGGTGGAGTGGCCGGTGTCGGGGGAGAGCTGCACCATCCCGAACGGCACGGTGGCGCCGGGGAAGGTGTTCCCGTCGTCCCGGGTGCCGATGAACGGATCGACGAGGTCGGTCAGCCGGGCCGGCCGGTCCTCCGCGGCGCCGGCCCATGGGGTCGGCCGGTGGTCTGCGGCGCCGGCGCTGGGTGCGCCCGGGGCCGCCGCGAGCAGGGCGGCCAGGGCGGCGGCTCCGACCGCGCCGAGCACTCCGGCCGGACGGCGTCGCGTCCGGTGCTCCCCGCGCTTCTCGGTCCATGCCATGAAGGGCCTCCGCACCCGAAGGGGGACAACGTTGTCAGAGCCGATTCAGGCTCGCTGCCCACCGTGGGCAAGTCAAGGACCGGCCCACCCCCGCGAGTTGGCGCGGAAGCCGGGAGGCCGACGGGGCGCAGCGGCCCGTCGGCCCGTCCGGGGGATTGTGGTGACGGCCCCGCCCGGAGGAACGTTCCGAAGCCGCCCGGCGGAACGTGGCGCGCCCCGCCGGAAGGGCCGGGCGCCGGCCCCGTTCCGCCCCGGCCGCCGGGGAACGGTCTACGCCACGGCCTGTCCGAACGCCTCCGGCACCGGGCCGGACGGCGCTCCGCAACCGGCCGGAAACCGCCGTCGGGGGCCACGTCCCCTGATTCGGTACCGGGGCGACGGGAACCCGGCACAGCGGAAGCGCACGCGCCGATCCGTTCCGGGAAGGACCATGAGCCGACCGCGCATCGTGATCATCGGAGCCGGCTTCGCCGGTTTCCACACCGCCCGCACACTGTCCCGCCTCGCCCGCGGCGCCGCGGAGATCGTGCTGGTCAACCCCACCGACTACTTCCTGTACGTACCGCTGCTGCCCGAGGTGGCGACCGGCATCCTCGAACCCCGCCGGATCTCCGTACCGCTCGTCGGCACCCTGCCGGACGTCCGCCTCGTCCTCGGCGCCGCCGACCGGGTGGACCTCGACAGGCGCCGGGTCGGGGTGACCGACCCCGAAGGCGGCCACCGGGAGGTCGGTTACGACCGGCTGGTCCTGGCGGCGGGCAGTGTGAACAAGCTGCTCCCCGTACCCGGCGTCACCGAGCACGCGCACGGATTCCGCGGCATGCCCGAGGCGCTGTATCTGCGGGACCACATCACCCGGCAGATCGAACTGGCCGGCGCCGCGGAGGACCCGCGGGAACGGGACGCCCGCACCACCTTCGTCGTCGTGGGCGCGGGCTACACCGGCACCGAGGTGGCCGCCAACGGCAAGCTGTTCACCGACGAGCTGGCCCGGCAGCATCCGCGGCTGCGGGACGAACCGCCGCCGCGCTGGCTGCTCCTCGACCTGGCGCCCCGGGTGCTCCCCGAACTCGCCGAGCACATGTCCGCGACGGCGACCCGGGTGCTGACCGGACGCGGCGTGGAACTGGGCACCGGCACCTCGGTGGAGGAGGCCGGCAAGGAGGGGGTCCGGCTCACCGACGGCCGGTTCGTCCCCAGCCGCACCCTCGTCTGGTGCGTCGGCGTCCGCCCCGACCCGCTCGTCGAGGAGCTGGGCCTGCCGACGGAGAAGGGGCGGCTCGTCGTCGACGAGTACCTCACCGTGCCCGGCCGCCCGGAGGTGTTCGCCTGCGGTGACGCGGCCGCGGTGCCCGACCTCACCCGGCCGGGCGACATCACCCCGATGACGGCCCAGCACGCGGAACGCCAGGGCAGGCGGGCGGCGCACAACATCGCGGCCTCCTTCGGGCGCGGCGAACGCCGCCCGTACGAACACCGTGACCTGGGCTTCGTCGTCGACCTCGGCGGCTTCCAGGCGGCGGCGAACCCGCTCGGGCTCCGGCTGGCCGGCCCCCTCGCCAAGGCGGTGACCCGCGGCTACCACCTGCTGGCGATGCCGGGGAACCGGCTGCGGGTCGGCGCCGACTGGCTGCTCGACGCGGCCCTGCCACGGCAGGCCGTGCAACTGGGCCTGGTCCGTTCGGACGCGGTCCCGTTGGAGAACACCGCCCCGGAGACCGCGCTGCTCCGGCGCGGCTGAGCGGGCGAAGCGGAGCCGGCTCCCCCGGTGCGGCGGTGCGGCGGTGCGGCGGTGCGGGGGCAGCGGAGCCGACTGCTCTGAGCCGGCCGCCCCGGTCCGGCCCCGGGCCGCCCCGGTCCGGAGCCGGGCGGCCCTGGGCCGGACCCGCCGGGCACTCCGGCGGGACCCGGACCTGTGCCCCAAGGCGACAGGACGAGCCCCGGGGCCGTCCCGTCGGCCCGCCGTCCACGGGGCGAATCCCGGGACCGGTGCCGCGCCGCTGCTCCACGTGACGGCGCATTCGTCCCCCTTCGCCCGTGCTGGGGCAGACTGGGGTCATGCCGGAACTGCCGGAGGTCGCAGCGCTCACCGGATTCCTGGCCGACTCGCTCGTCGGCCGGCGGATCGGGCGCGTCCAGCCGGTGGCCGTCAGCGTGCTGAAGACCTACGATCCGCCGCTGACCGCGCTGGAGGGGCGGACCGTCACCGCCGCCGCGCGGCACGGCAAGTTCCTCGACCTCTCGGCCGACGACCTGCACCTGGTGATCCATCTGGCCCGGGCCGGCTGGCTGCAGTGGCGGGAGAACCTGCCCGCGGCTCCGCCCCGGCCCGGCAAGGGGCCGCTCGCGCTGCGGCTGCACCTCGCCGAGCCCGAGGGCACCGGCTTCGACCTGACCGAGGCCGGTACGCAGAAGCGTCTCGCCGTCCACGTCGTCCGCGACCCGGCCGACGTGCCGGGCATCGCCCGGCTGGGCCCCGACCCGCTCGACGCCGCCTTCACCCGGGAGCGGTTCGCCGGGCTGCTGGGCGAGGAGCGCCGGCAGATCAAGGGCGTGCTGCGGGACCAGAGCGTGATCGCGGGGATCGGGAACGCCTATTCGGACGAGATCCTGCACGTGGCGCGGATGTCGCCGTTCAAGCTCGCCGCGAGCCTCACCGAGGACGAGACCACGCGGCTGTACGAGGCCCTGGGGAGCACGCTGCGGGAGGCGGTGGAGCGCTCCCGGGGGCTCGCCGAGGGGAAGCTGAAGGCCGAGAAGAAGAGCGGGCTGCGGGTGCACGGGCGGACCGGTGAAGCGTGCCCCGTCTGTGGTGACACCATCCGCGAGGTGTCGTTCCACGACTCGTCCCTGCAGTACTGCCCCACCTGCCAGACGGGCGGGAAGCCGCTGGCGGACCGGCGGATGTCCCGGCTGCTCAAGTAGCCCGCCACGCCCTCCGCCGGCTGCGCGCCCGCCCCCGCCCGCTGCCCCGTCGGCCGCCCGAAGGGACGCCGCCGGTTGCCCGAAGGGACCGTTGCCCCCGGTTCGTCCGCCCGACGGGCCGTCCCAGGGCCCGGCCGTCCCGGGCCCGGAGTGCTCAGCCCGTCTGCCCGGGGCCCGGCTCCCCGGTCCGTTCCGCCTTCGCCAGCTCGGAGTGGTGCCGGGAGTAGGTGAAGTAGATGACCAGGCCGATCACGAACCAGACGGCGAAGCGGACCCAGGTCTGCCACTGGAGGTAGGTGATCAGCCAGATGGAGGCGGCCACGCCGACCGCGGGCACGAACGGCATCCACGGGCAGCGGAATTCACGCGGCAGCTCCGGCCGCCGGTACCGCAGCACGATCACCGAGACACAGACCACCGCGAACGCCAGCAGAATGCCGATGTTGGTGAGCTCGGCGGCCTCGCCGATCTTCACGAAGCCCGCGATCGCGGCCGACGCGAAGCCCACGATCCAGGTCACCCGGGTCGGCACGTGCCGGGTCGGGTGGGTCTTGGCGAACCAGTGCGGCAGCAGCCCGTCCCGGCTCATCGAGAACCACACCCGGGTCACCCCGAGCATGAAGGTGAACATCACGGTGAGAATGCCGATGATCGCGCCGACCGCGATCACATCGGCGATACCGCTCAGCCCCACCGACTTGAAGGCCGTGGAGAACCCGCTCTCCGGGTCGATCTCCGTGTACTTCTGCATGCCGGTCAGCACCAGACAGGCCAGCACGTACAGCACCATCGAGACGGCGAGCGAGTAGAGGATGGCCTTCGGCATGTGCCGCTGCGCGTCCTTGGACTCCTCGGCCGCGGTGCTCATCGCGTCGTAGCCGAACACCGCGAAGAAGACGGTGGCCGCGCCGGTGAACGCGCCGCCCACCCCGAACGGGAAGAACGGGGTGTAGTTGCTGCTCTTGACGTGGAAGAAGCCGACGACGATGACGAGCAGCACCACCAGGACCTTCAGCACCACCACGATCGTCTCGAACCGCGCCGCGCTCCTGATGCCCAGGTTCAGCAGATAGGCGATGAACAGGCACAGCACCGCGGCGATCAGGTCCACCCGGTGGCCCGGGCCGGTGCCCGAGGCGCCCAGCATCCAGTCGGGCAGGTTCGCGCCCATCTCGTTGAGCAGGAAGTTGAAGTACCCGGAGATGCCGATGGCGACGACCGCGACGATCGCCGTGTACTCCAGCAGCAGGTCCCAGCCGATGAACCAGCCGGCCAGCTCGCCCAGCACCGCGTAGCCGTAGGTGTACGCGGACCCGGCCTTCGGGATGAGGCCCGCGAACTCGGCGTAGGAGAAGGCCGCGGCGGCGCTGGCCACGCCCGCGATCAGGAAGGAGATGAGGACGGCGGGTCCGGCCGTGCCGTTGGCGACGGTTCCGGCCAGGGTGAAGATGCCCGCCCCGATGATGCCGCCGACGCCGATCGCGGTGAGCTGCCACAGCCCCAGCGCCCGGTCGAGCCGTTCGGTCGCACCGCCCTCGGCCTCCGTGATGTGCTCGAGCGGCTTGCGGCGGAGTACGCCTTGTCCCATCCGGAGCCCGGCCACGAAATGTCCTCTCTCCGACGGCAGCTGACGGCGGCTCATCATGGCGGACCGTCCCCGACGACGAAAGACGCCGCTCCGCGACCGGGGCTTGTCCGACAAATGGCGCCGCCCTCCGGGTGAGCCGGGCCGGACAGGGGCGGGGCCGGATGATCAACCCGATGTGCCGCTCCAGGGGCAAGATCCCAAGCAGTGTCTGAGCGAAGTCTTATGGGTTCTTGAAGATCTCGCTCGAATGATGATCGGACCGAAGCGGACCCCTAGGCTCAGTCGAGTCGGCCGGCGACAAACCGGCGCGTGCCCACAGCCCATCGGAGGAACGACCATCATGAGCACCCGAGACGGCAGACGTCCGACGTCCCATCGGCGCCCCGCCGGCCCCCTGGCCGGTCTCCCGCTGCGGCGGATCGCCGTCGCGGCCGGGGCGTTGACGGTCGTCGCCGGCGTCGGCACCGGGGTGGCCATGGTGGTCCCGGGCGGTGACAGCGCACCGGTGGCCGATGCACGACCTGCGTCGGACGGCCCCGCGTCCTCGGCGTCCCCCATGGCCGAGGAAGCGGAGTCGACCACCGCCTCCCCGACGGCGTCGAAGACGCCGTCCGAGAAGCGGACCAAGGCTTCGGCGAAGCCGAGCCCCCGGCGCACCGTGCAGGAGAAGAAGACCCGAGCGGCTCAGCCCCGCGCCACGCGTTCGGCGACCGAGACCCCCAGCCGGGCGCCGGTCGTGAAGAAGGCTCCGGCTGCGGCGACCGGCGAGGCCGCCCGGGTTCTCCAACTCGTCAACCAGGAGCGGGCGTCGGCGGGCTGCAGCCCGCTCACCAGCAACCCGAAGCTGACCGACGCCGCCGATAAGTACAGCGACGTCATGGCCCGGTCCGGCGTGATGTCGCACACCGGCCCCGACGGCTCCTCGATGACCGACCGCGTCGAGGCCGAGGGGTACGCCTGGTCGGCGATCGGCGAGAACATAGCCCAGGGCCAGCAGGACGCGGACGCGGTCATGGACGCCTGGATGAACAGCTCCGGCCACCGCGCGAACATACTCAACTGCGACTTCAAGGAAATCGGCATCGGAGTCCACGAGGGTGACGGCGGCCCCTGGTGGACCCAGGACTTCGGCGCAAGCCGCTGATCCTGGCCCGCCGGACGGTCCGGTGCAGGCGGTTCCACCCCCCCGGAACTCACCTGTACCCACCCGTCCACCGGAACCGGCCGGACCCGTGCAAGCTTCAGGGAGCTTGCCGGATCCGGCCGGTTTCGCGTTTTCTGCCTGGGTTCGGGGCGACTGATCCGCTTTCGTTGATGGGTGTCCGAGCCTGTCGCCGACTGCTGCCGCGGCGCCGCTCCGTCAGCCGTGACCGTGCTGCCGGCCCGAACCGGAACCCGGGCGTGACGCGGAGCCGGGGCGCGCACCGGAACCAGAGCCGGAACCAGAGCCAGAGCCGGAACCGGAGCCGGAACCAGAGCCGGAATTCGAAGCGGTGAAGCGTGCCGCGAGCCGGCCGAGGCCCAGGGCCTGCCGGCCGGACCGCCGGAGCCGCCGTGACGAGCGGCCCAGGCCGCCCTTCGCCTCCGCGGCCAGGCCCAGCGTCACCTCGACCAGCGCACCGCCCAGCGGGCCGCGCAGAATCCGCACCTCCCCGCGGGTGGCCCGGGTGGCGCGGTGGGCGATGTCCAGCCCCAGCCCCGTCGAGCCGCCGACGCTCACGCCCCGCGCGAGCGCCAGATCCGGGTCGGCGATGCCCGGCCCGGCGTCGTGCACCGACAGCACGACGGCCTGCGCGGTGCGCTCCACCCGCACCGCGAACGCCGTTCCCTCGGCCGTGTGCTGGAACACATTGCCGATGAGCGCGTCCACGACGGCCGCGAGATCGTCGGACGGCAGCCGCACCGAGGTGGGCTCCGCCGTGGCGGACAGCCGGCAGGAGCGCCCCTGCTGCTCGGCCAGCACCGACCAGAACTCCACCCGGCCGCGGACCACGTCCGAGACCTCGCACAGCTCGTCCGGCCCGGCCGGCGCCGGGGCGCTCCGCCGCTCCCGGCCCGAGGTGACCGCGCCCAGCGGTCCGACCGCGAGGGGGGAGCGGGCGGCCGAGATGATCGAGTCGAGCTCGGTCTCCAGGTGGGTGATCGCGGAGGTCAGCCGTTCCGCGCCCGGCGCAGCACTCATCCGCTCGGCCTCCAGGCGCAGCGCCGTCAGCGGAGTCCGGAGCCGGTGCGACAGATCGGCCACCAGCTCGCGCTCCATCGCCAGCAGCTGGACGACCCGGTCCGCCATCGAGTTGAACGCCCGGCCCGCCTCCTTCAGCTCCGGCGGTCCGGCCGGTTCGACCCGTACCTCCAGATCCCCCGAGCCCAGGGAGTTCGAGGCCCGGGACAGGCTCCGCGAGGACCGCACGACGCGCGCCCCGAGCCGGTCCGCGACGGCCACCGAACCGGCCACCAGCCCCACCGCCAGCAGCGACATGACCACCCACGACAGGGTGACCCCCCGGTCGAGGTCGGAGCGCGGCACGAACGACTCGACCACCGCGACCCGGTTCTTCGCCAGGATCACCGGCTGCAGATAGACCCAGCCGTCCCGGGTGCCGAGGGCGAGGGTCTCCTTGTCCCGCTCGGCCCGGCCCAGGGCGTCCGCCGGGGCGTGCTCCGCGCCGATGACACTGCCGCCCGGCAGGTGCACCCCGAGCCGGTGCCCGGCGTCCAGACCGGAGACGGCCTGCTGCACATCGGAGGGGCGGGTGGTCAGCGCGAGCACCGGGGCCAGGGCGGCGGCGCGCTGTTCCGCCTCCGTCGTCGCGCGGCCGCGGGCCTCGGACTGGACCAGCAGGGCGAGCGGGATCAGGAACGACAGCGCCACCATCGAGGTCACCGCGAGCGCGACCCCCGCGAGAGCGCGTCTCATCGCGGGGCCACCAGCTTGATGCCGATCCCCCGGACGGTGTGCAGATAGCGCGGCTGGGAGGCCCGCTCGCCGAGCTTGCGCCGCAGGGCGGAGAGGTGGACGTCGATGGTCTGGTCCTCCACGTACGGCTGGCGCCAGACGTCGGCGAGGATGCGCCGCCGGGAGACCACCTGGTCGGCGTGGGCGGCCAGATACGCCAGCAGGTCGAACTCCCGCCGGGTCAGCCGCAGTTCCCGCCCCGCCAGGTAGGCCGTACGGGCCGGCGGATCCACCTGGAGGTCGCCGACCTGGAGAATGCGGGGCGCCGCGGGGACTCCGGCGCTCTGCTCCGGGCCGCCCGCCGGGTACGCGGCCGCCGCGGGCGGCGCGGTGCGGCGCAGCACGGCGCCCAGCCGGGCGGCGAGCTGCCCCCCGGAGAACGGCTTCACCACGTAGTCGTCGGCGCCCGCGTTGAGGAGCTTGATCACTTCCGCGTCGTCGTCCCGCGCGGTGGCGACCACCACGGGAACCTGTGATATTCCTCGCAGCATCCGCAGGACGTCCGTGCCGTCCAGATCCGGCAGCCCGAGATCCAGCACGACCACGTCCGGTGCCCGCTGGGTCACCTCGCGGAGCGCTTCGAACCCCTGTGAGGCACTGTGCACGACATGTCCGTGCGCGGAGAGCACTTCGATGAGTGCGCTGCGTATCACGGGGTCGTCCTCGACGAGAAGCACGGATGCCATGACCCAGCACGGTAGCCGGTCCGCCAGTATGGTGTCGTGTCCCGGTACCTGCGCTACCTGCTCATATGGCTTTCCTGCACCGCCGTCAGCGTGACGGCGGTGATCCTCACGGTCCATTTCGTGGTGGGATCGACCAAGCCGACCCCGCCGGTGGCCCGCTCGGCGCCGACGGTCTTCTCCTCGGCCTCTGGAAAGCCGTCCCCGTCGAGCAGCTCACCGAAGCCGAGCCCGTCCCCGAGCATCGGGAAGCCGACCTCGAAGCCGTCCCCGCGTCCGACCGCGACCCGGACGACACCGCGGCCCTCGCCCTCCCCGTCGAAGACGACGAACCCCGCCACCGGTGGCACGGGCCCGAGCGGGGCGAGCGACTGCGGTGAGGGGGGGTCGGGGGTGCACACCATCCAGTCGGCCGGCGGACAGGCGTCCGTGCGGTTCGGCAGCGACGGGGTGTGCCTGGTCTCCGCGATCCCGACCCGGAGCTTCACGGTCCGCACCTCGCAGACCGATGCGAGCACGCTGAGTGTGACGTTCACCGGGGACCGCCAGGAGTCCGTCATCACCGCGACCACGACCCCGGAGGACCGGGCGACGGTGCGGGAGACGTCCTGGTGACCGGGTGTGGCCGGCTGGATGGTGACTCCCGTCGGCAGCGCGCCGGGGCGCCGCTCGCGGGTGCGGTGCGCGGTGGGGTCGTGTCACCAAGGGGCGCCGGACGACGGCCCGGCCGCGCCACCGGGGCCTCACCGGATGAAGGGCGCCGGGGGAGTTCCTACGGGACGACGGTGACGGGCCAGCGCCCCGCCTTCACCAGCCGTACCGCGACCGAGCCGATGATGCGGTGGCCCGCCTGCTCGGAGGCGCCGACCACCACGGCGTCCGCCCGCAGTTCGTCCGCCGCCCGGACCAGCCCGTTGTAGGCGTCGCCGCGCAGCGTGTGGAACTCCCAGCGCACGTCGTAGATGCCGCGCACCCGCTCGGCGGCCGTCCGGATCTCGGCCATCAGCTCCTCGGCGACCTCCTCGGTCGTCTCGGCGACCGGCGCGCCCAGCGCGGTGCCCGCGGCGCGGACCGGCTGCACGTACACGATCGCCAGCAGTGCGTTCTGCCGCCGTGCCAGGCCGGTGGCGTACGCGGCGGCGCGCCAGGAGGAGTCGGAGCCGTCGACTCCGGCCACGATGACCTTGGGGCCGTCCGTTCCGCGCTCGAACGGCGCGGGTTCCCTCTCGTCCACCCGGCGAGGCTATCCGGCACGGTTTCCCGCGGATCCGCCGGGCGCCACCAGGTGCGCGTAGACGACCACATTGGCCTGGTAGCCGGACTCCCGGGTGAAGGCCCCGCCGCAGGTGATCAGGCGGAGTTCGGGCCGGGCGGTCGGCCCGTACACCCGGCGGTCCGGGAAGTGCTCCTTGGCGTGGAGCTCCACGGCGTCGACCGAGAAGACGGCCCGGCTGCCGTCGGAGCGGTCGACCTCCACGGTGTGGTTGCGGCGCAGCGAGCCGAGGGCGAAGAACACCGCGCGGCCGTCGGCGGTGTCGACGTGCCCGGCCAGGACGGCGTTCCCGCGCTGGCCGGGTGACGGTCCGTCCGCCCACCACCCGGCGAGGTTGCGCCGCTCGGCCGGCGGGGTCGCCAGTCGGCCCGAGGGCTCCAGGGCCAGCCGCGTGACCGGTGCGTCCACCCCGATGACGGGGATCCGCACCCGGACCGGGGCCGCGCGGAGCATCGGCCGGCCCGGGGCGCGGTCCGGCCCCGCGGCCATCTGTCCGGTGGGCGCTGCGACGGAATCCGGGCGCGGCGGGGCGTCCTCGGCGTCGCCGAGCAGCCAGGCCCCGGCGAGCAGGGCCATGATCACGGCGGCCGTGCCCCAGCGCCCGACGCCGTCGGCTTCCGTGCCGCTCCCGTTCGTATTGCCCCTGGTCGTGCCGCTCCTGTCCGTACGGCTTCTGTCCGTACCGCTCCTGTCCGGTCCGCCCATGCGGCCGGTCAGCTCTGCCCGCGCCGGGTGCGGCGGCGGTGCAGCAGGGCGGCTCCGGACAGGGCCGCCGCCACGAGGGTCGCTCCCGCACCGGCCTTCCAGGCGTTCCCGGCGGTGCCGCCCGCACCCGCTTGCGTGGCCCCGCGCGGGCGGTTCAGGTCGCGGTGCCCGCCGCCCCGGTCATCGCCGCCCCGGCTTCCGTTGTCCCGACTTCCTTTGTCCCGGCTCCCGCTGTCCCCCTCCGGGCCCTCCCCCTCCCCGACGACGCGGAGGGTGCCGGTGAACGGCCCCGTCACCCGCCCGTCCTCGTGGTGGCACATCAGGGAGGCGGTGTACGTGCCGGGCCGGGTGCGGAGCGGCACGGTGGTCGCGCCGCCCACCCGGTCGCGCAGCGGTGTGAGCCGGAGACTCGGGATCCGCGCCGGAGTGTCGCCGCGCCGGAAGGTGACGAGGCCGCCGGCACCCCGGCAGTTGCCCCCGTCGGACACGGAGACCAGGCTGCCGGCGACGGCCGGGGCCGGTTCGACGACGACCGGGCCGCCGACCGCGGGATGTGCTGTCCCGGCGCTGCCCAGAGCGGTGGCCGCGGCCAGGACTCCGCCGAGGAGGAGGCGGCGTGGGCGCATGACGGTCTCCCGTGCGGCGCGGTCACGGAAGCGGTTCCGCGAAGTCGGCGGGGCCGCGCCTCACCACGAGCGAACAGGCAGCGGAGCGGGGCTGCCCGTCGACGGGGCCGCGCGAGTGACCGGATTGCCCCGTTCCGACGTACCGTCACCTCGCTGGAACGGAGCACGGGGTGACGCGGTGACCGTACGGGGCCGAGGGCCGCTTGTGACCGCAGAACCGCAGAACCGCAGAACCGCAGAACCGCAGCCACCGATCCGTACGGGCAGGTCCCCGGGCCCGCGTCATCAGTGCGGCTGCAGATATGGATCGGCCGCCCCGAGCCTGCGTCGCGTCGCCGCGCTGTGCCGGGGCATCATGCACCGGCCCCGGGCCGAGCCCGGCCGAGGCGCGCGTCGGTACGCGCTCTGCCCGGTCGTCACCCGCCGGTTCCGGCAGCGCGCGGGAAGAGGTCGAGGAACGGGGCGGCCGAATCCGCGGCACCCCGGCCGAGCGGTGTGTCGAAGTACCAGATCAGGAAGAGCAGGAACGCGATGAGCGCGCTGAACAGCCCGGCCAGCAGCAGTTCGCGCCCGGTCCGCCGGATCTGCAGCACGAAGATCATCCCGACGGTCACCACCGCACCGGTGATGAGACCGAACCACACCACGCCCGGCATCGTGGCACCGGCGTTCCGGGCCCGGGCGCCGCGGGCGTCGTCGGCCGCGGCGATGTGATCGACCATCGGCTGGTAGGCCTGGTTCTCCAGCTCGGAGCGGGGAACATGTCCGGCCACGTCGCTGCGCACCCGGGCCATCAGCGCGGTACCGCGCGCGGTGAGTCCGTCGTCGTCGGCCATGCGGGGCCACTCCTCGGTGACCACATGGCGCACATAGGCGTCGATGTCCCGGCGGATGCGCTCACGTGCGGCCGGCGCGTAGACCTCGGCGCGGGCACTCACCTCGTGCAGCGCCTGGGCCTCGGTCCGCACCCCGTCCTCGGCCGCGCCCCGGGCCTCCCACACACCGGCGATGGCCAGGCCCAGCACGATGGCGTAGACCACGCCGATCATCATCGTCATGTAGTCGAGCACATCGGGCGTCTCCGAGGGGTCGTCGTCCTCCGCGACGCGGCGATGATGGAGCAGCACGACGGTGAGTACGACGGTGCAGGCGGCGGCCATGGCGATGGTCAGCACCAGCCATCCGGGCATGGGTGTCCTTCCGTGGGCGGGTTCGTCGGGTCGGGCGGCGAGGGCCGCGGGCCGGAGCGGGGCATGGCCGGAAGTTGCCGGGGCGGGAGTCGGCCGGGAGGCGGGCGGGAGTCGGGCGGGACGATGTCGGCGCGGCCTAGCGTCGTGAGCGGGGCCGCAGCGCTGCCGCGGCGAGCACCGCGGGCGCCGTGATGAGCAGGGTGAAGATGACCACCGAGCCCCCGCTCGGCGGTTTCTTCCGCACCGCCTTGCGGTAGCCGGGGCGGGCCAGGGCGGCCGGCGACGGCGCCACCGACGGACGGACCGACGGGCGGGCTGACGGGCGGGCCGACGGACGGGCCGACCGCTCCGGCCGGGCGGGCGGTGCCGGGACGGCGGACGACGGGGACGGCCGCGGGGCCGGTGACGACGACGGCGACGCCGGTGGCCGGGCCGGGCGGGGCGCGGAGGTCGGACGGTGCGGTGCGGGCGGCCGTACGGCGGGCGGCCCCGGCGCCTGTGCCGGCGGGGGTGGAGGCGGCCGGCGGCAGACGACCCGGGCCACGGCGCCGCCCGCACCGGCGGAGGCGGTCGGCCACGGCGCCGATCCCGGGCAGACCTCGGCCTCGGCCACGGCACCCCCGGCCGAGGCGGTCACCCGTACCTCGGGGCCTCCGGTCCGTCGGGGAGCGGTGACACGGGGCGCCGGGGGCGGCGGAATCCGGGGCCGCGCCACGGTGACGTGCCGGCCGGGCACCGTGATCCGCACCTCCGGTACCTGCCGCCGGGCCGCCCCCTGTCGGCCGGGCACCTGGAGCTGCCGTGCCGGGGTGGTGACCCGGACGTCGGGGCCGTCCCAGGCGGCGGCGGGCCGCTCGGCCACGCCCAACAGCCCTGCCCCCACCGCCGTCCCGAGCAGCGCGCTCGCGAGGACGACCCCCACCCGGTGCCATGCGTTCACGCGGCGATCCTGCGTCGTGGCCGCGCCTTTCGGCCATGGTGTGGCCGAGGTTCCCCCCGAAGGGATGGATCACGGGCGGCCCGGGTTTGATCCGCCGCCGCGGGGCCACTCGGCCCACCCGGAGGCCGCCCGCCGGACCGCCGTACCGAGGCCGCTCGCGGAGTCGGTGAAGCAGCTGTCACAGAAGCGAAATTGCTCACACGGTCCATGAATCCGACGGATGTAAAAGCGAGTTGATCGTCTCTCCGGTGAACTCGACGGCACGACATCGGAGTTGGAGTTCAACCGCGTTCCGCCGGGCCTCGCACGGCCGGTGCCCGGACCCGGGGAGCGGCGTCCCGGGCTGCACGCCCCGTGCGCCCGGCGCAACACCACGTGCGCGCCCGGCGCACTTGCCTGCGGTCTGTGACGAGAACGGACCGAAGATTTCCGTTTGAGGTTCCGCTGTTGACGGGCGGTTCAGTAGCCTCAGGTGGACAGCGGCATGAACATGGCCGGACCAACCATGGCTGACAGCTGGAGACTTAGATGGAGCGCCCCTCCTGGGCCCCTCAGGGCATCGACCTTTCCGTGCCGAGCGTTTCCCGAATCTACGACTACTACTTGGGGGGCTCGCACAACTTCGAGGTCGACCGGGAAGCCGCCCGCAGGGCGATCGAGATCATGCCGGGGCTGCCCAAAATCATGCAAGCCAACCGGGCCTTCATGCGCCGCGCGGTGCGCTACGCGGTGGACCGCGGCATCACCCAGTTCCTCGACATCGGCTCCGGCATACCCACGTTCGGCAACGTCCACGAGGTCGCGCAGGACGCCGGCCCCGGGGCCCGGGTCGTCTACGTCGACAACGACCCGGTCGCCGTCGCACACAGCCGCGCCGTCCTGGAGGACAACGCGCACGCCTCCGTCGTCGCGGCCGATCTGCGCAAGCCGCGGAGCATCCTGGACAGCGTCGCGTCGGGCGGGCTGCTGGATCTCGACCGCCCGGTCGCGCTGCTGCTGGTGGCCGTACTGCACTTCCTCGTCGACGAGGACGAGCCGTGGGCGGCGGTCGCCGAACTCCGGGACGCCCTCGCCCCGGGCAGCGTCCTGGTGCTGACCCACGCCTCGACCGAGGGCGGGCCCACATCCTCCGAGCAGGGCGAAAGGGTGGAACAGGTGTACCGGAAAGCGAGCTCTCAGCTGATCATGCGGTCGCGCGCGCAGGTCGAGCGGTTCTTCGACGGCTTCACCTTCGCCGACCCCGGTCTGGTCGCGATGCCGAACTGGCGTCCGGACACCCCGCCCGAGCACGAGGACCCGGTGGTCTTCACCGGCTTTGCCGGCGTGGGGTACAAGGCGTGACCAGACCCCCCGGGGAGACCGGGCATCCCGAACGTGACGATCCGGACGCCGACGGACCGGAGAGCCGCCTGCGGCGCTTCGCGCGGATATGGAGCCGGGCCATCTACCCGGCCACGGCCACCTCGATGACGCGCGCCGAGTTCGAGGAGTTCCTCGTACCGCTGGCGCGACAGCTCCGGGACGCGCTCGCCGCGCGGCCGTTCGACCCGAACCCGGGCGTGGGGGTGGGGGAGGCCCTGGTCGCCGCGCACTGCACCGACCCCGGGTCGCTGCCCCGGTCGCTCGGGGTGGTCGATGCGTACCTGGTGCTGTACTGCCTGCCCTGCGAGACCCTGCCGGCGGAGGAGAGCCGGGCCCGGAGCGTGCGGCTGCAGCACTCCATCGCCGCCGGCTTCGCGCAGGCCCTGCGCGAGCGCACGCTCGGTGAGCAGGAGGCCATGTCCCGGGCCGCGCTGCGCGCGCAGGCCGAGGCGGAGAAGGCGCTGCACACCAGTGAGGCGCGGTTCCGGGCGGTCTTCGAGGGCGCCACCGTGGGCATCGGGATCTCGGACATGGACGGGAACATCCTCGACGTCAACGACGCGCTGCTGCGGATGTTCGGCGGTCTGGAGAACCATCTCCGCGGCCGCCGGGTCACCGAGTGGGCGCACCCGGACGACACACCGGGCGTCTGGAACCTGCAGCGCGAGGTGGCCCAGGGCGAGCGCGACCACTACCGGATCGACAAGCCGTACTACCGCACCGACGGGACCGTGCTCTGGACCGACCTCACGGTCTCACTGCTCCGGGACGCCGCGGGCGAGCCGCAGTACATGCTCGCGCTCATGGAGGACATCACCGAACGGCGGCTGCTGCACGAGCAGTTGCGATACGAGGCGACGCATGACGCGCTGACCGGGCTGCCCAACCGGACGCTGTTCTTCGAGCGCCTGGAGGCGGCGCTCGGCACCCGGAGCGGCGCCGCCCGCTTCGGGCTGTGCTACCTCGACCTCGACGGGTTCAAGGCGGTCAACGACAGCCTCGGACACGCCGTGGGCGACCAGCTGCTGGTGGCCGTGGCCGACCGGCTGCAGACCTGCCTGACCTCCGAGGAGCAACTGATCGCCCGGATCGGCGGCGACGAGTTCGTGGCGCTCATCCAGGACCCGGCGACGCAGGAGGACGTGACCGCCCTCGCCCGCCGGATCCTGTGCGCGCTCGCCGAGCCGGTCACGCTGGACGGCCGCGAACTCCCGGTCCGGGGCAGCATCGGCATCGTCGACGGGCCCGCGGGGGAACTGGGCCCGGCGGAGGTGCTGCGCAGCGCGGACATCACCATGTACCGGGCCAAGGCCGCCGGCGGCAACCGCTACGAGCACGCCGATCCCGAGGCCGACGTCGTGGCCATCACCCGGCATGCGCTGACCACCAGCCTTCCGATGGCCCTGGAGCGCGGCGAGTTCTTCATCGAGTACCAGCCGCTCGTCCGGCTCAGCGACGGCACCGTGCACGGTGCGGAGGCCCTGGTGCGCTGGTGCCATCCGCGGTGCGGGATCCTCGGCCCCGACCAGTTCATCCCGCTGGCCGAGGACACCGGGCTGATCGTGCCGCTGGGCCGCTGGGTGCTGGAGGAGGCCGTACGGCAGGCCCGCGACTGGCAGTTCGGGGCGAGCCGGGAACCGCTGCGGGTCAACGTCAACCTCTCGCCGTTCCAGCTCCGGCACCCGGGCCTGGTCCGGGACACGGTGGACGTACTGAAGGACGCCGGGCTCGACCCCAGCGGTCTGTGCCTGGAGGTGACCGAGTCCGCGCTGATCGGCGCCGACGAGTCGCTGCTGAAGCCGCTCCGGCAACTCGCCGACCTGGGCGTGGACATCGCTCTGGACGACTTCGGCACGGGCTACTCCAATCTCTCCAATCTGCGCCGTATGCCGGTGAGTACGCTCAAACTGGACCGTTCGTTCACCCGGGGCATGCAGCAGGACCCGGCCGACCCGATCGACATCAAGATCGTGGAGGGGGTGGTCTCGCTCGCCCACACCCTCGACCTCGCGGTTACGGTGGAAGGCGTGGAGACCGGAACCCAGGCCGAGCATCTGCGGATCCTCGGCTGCGACACCGCCCAGGGCTGGTACTACGCCCGCCCCGGACCGCCGGAGCGGCTGCACGCACTGTCCCTGGCGGACGCCTCGTGACCGGCGGACCCCGGCCGCTCGCCGTCTTCGACCTGGACGGCACCCTGGCCGGCACCGCCCACCGCCAGCACTTCCTGGAGCGCCGCCCGCGCGACTGGGACGGCTTCTTCGCCGCGGCCCCGCAGGACCCGCCGCTCGGCGAGGGCGTCGAACTCGCGCTGAGCAGCGCGGGCGAGTGCGAGGTGGTGTACGTGACCGGCCGCCCCGAGCGGTGCCGCCGGGACACCCTGGACTGGCTGGCCGCGCACGGCCTGCCGGACGGACGGCTGCTGATGCGGCCCAACAGCGACCGGCGCCCGGCCCGCTACGTCAAACCGGAGATCCTGTGCCGGCTCGCCCGGGGCCGGGAGATCCGGATGTTCGTGGACGACGACGAGCTGGTCTGCGACGCCTGCGAACGCGCCGGATTCCGGGTGGTGCGGGCCCGTTGGGCGACACCGTCGGCCGCCCTGCGCGACGCGCAGGAGCGGGAGGGCAGGACCTGAGAGGCGCCGGGGGCGGGAACGGAAACAACCACCCGCCCCCGCGCTCAGCGGTCCTTGCACGGTCAGCGCCCGACGCACGGCACCGGACCACGCGACCCGGGCAGGCGCAGTGCAAGGCCCCCTCGGCGCGGCCCGCGCCGGCTCAACTCGCCATCGGGTCGAGATGCAGCGGCTGGACCTTGCCCTCCAGCATCGCGCCCAGCCCGCGCACCGCACAGGTGTCGGGCCGCTCGGCGGTGTGGGCGGGCATGCCGGTCGCCCGGCTCAGCATGGTGTCCAGACCGGGCAGCAGCGCGCTGCCGCCGGCCAGCATGATGCCCCGGTCGGACAGGTCGGCGACCAGGTCCGGCGGGCAGCGCCGCAGGACCGTCCGGATGCCGTCCAGCACACCGGTCAGCGGGGTGGAGATGACCCGCCGCAGGTCCTCGGTCTCCACCACCACCGAGCGGGCGAGCCCCGTGGTGACGTCCCGGCCGTGCACCTCGGTCTGCGTCTCCTCCACCGAGCCCAGGACGAGGTGCAGCGGGCGCACCGCCGGGCTCGGCAGCATCAACTCGTGCTCGTTGCGCAGATGCTCGACCACCGCGTGGTCGATGGAGTTGCCGCCCACCGGGATGGTCTCGGCGGAGACGATGGAGCCCAGCGAGAGCACCGCGACCTGCGAGGTCGCGGCGCCGCACACCACGATCATCGTCGCCTCGGGCTGTTCCACGGGGAGCCCGCAGCCGACGGCGGCGCAGACCAGGGTGTCCGCCAGTTCCACCCGGCGGGCGCCGAGCGCGGTGAGGGTCTCCACGGCGGCACGCTGCGTCAGCGGCTCGCTGTCGTGCGGGGTGCAGGCCGCGATCCGCAGCGTCGGCCTGCGCCGCCAGGCCTTGCGGAGCTTGCCGCCGATGAGCTGACGGAGCATGCGCTGCGCCATGTCGATGTCCACCACGGTGCCGCCGGAGATGGGGCGGACCACCCGGATGTGATCGGGAGTCCGGCCGCTCATCCGCTCCGCGAGTTCACCGACGGCGAGGAGCGCCCCGCTGCGGGTGTTCACGGCGGCCACGCTCGGCTCGTCGACGACCAGACCGGTGTCCTTCACGTACACCCTCGTCCGCGCCGCCCCGAGGTCGACGGCGACCGTGCATCGGCGCAACTGATCCAGGCTTACGGGCACGGGAGTCCTCCCCTTGAGGAACGTGGCGAACAGCGATCCGCCGCCACTCTATTCCCAGCTTGCCCGTTTTAATCCTTATATGCCCGTTGGGTTGCGCCGCCCGTGCGACGGTGCCCCCGAACGGACGCGTACGTCCCGGCAGGATCTCAGGAGCCCGGTCCGTCGGCGTCCTCCAGCCGGAATCCCACCTTCAGGCCGACCTGGAAGTGCTCGATACCGCCCTCTTCGATGTGTCCGCGGATCTGTGTGACCTCGAACCAGTCCAGATTGCGCAGCGTCCGCGCGGCGCGTCGGATTCCGTTCCGAATTGCGGCATCGACTCCCTCGTGCGAGGATCCGACGATTTCGGTCACCCGGTAGGTGTGATCGGACATGACGCCCTCCCTGCCGACGGGACGATGCGGTCGTTCCTCCCACCGTGCCCCAGCCCGGCACGGCCCGCGAGGCGGGTGCCCTCAGCATTCAGCCGCCGCACACCCGCGCTCCGTGAAACGGCCACGTCACGGCCAGCCCGCGCCGCCACACAGGAGGCATGACGATTTCGCCTCCGCTCGCCCCCGCCCCGCGCCGGGCCGCCGTCCGCCCCCGCTACACCGTCTCCCTCGCCCGCGACGCACAGGACGTCCGGGCCGCACAGCACCTCCGGCACGAGGTGTTCGCCGGGGAGATGGGCGCGCTGCTCGCCACCACCGAGCCCGGACTGGACATCGACCCCTTCGACGCCTACTGCGATCACCTCCTCGTCCGCGAGGAGAGCACCGGCCGCGTCGTCGGCACGTACCGGCTGCTGCCGCCCGACCGGGCCGCGGTCGCCGGTCGGCTCTACGCCGAGGGCGAGTTCGACCTCGGCCGGCAGGCCGGGCTCCGGCACGACCTGGTCGAGGTCGGCCGCTCCTGCGTCCACCCCGCCCACCGCGACGGCGCGGTCATCTCGCTGATGTGGGCCGGGATCGCCCGCTACCTGACCGAGCGCGGGCACGAGTGGCTCGCCGGCTGCTGCTCCATACCGCTCACCGACGGCGGAGCCCTCGCCGCCGGCGTCTGGGACGCGGTCTCCGCGAAGCACCTCGCGCCGCCGGAGTACCGGGTCGAGCCGCGCCTGCCGTGGCAGCCGACCGGCGTCGCCCCCACCGGCCGCACCCCGCTGCCGCCGCTGCTGCGCGGCTACCTCCGGCTCGGCGCCTGGGTCTGCGGGGAGCCCGCCCACGACCCCGACTTCAACGTCGCGGACCTGTACGTCCTGCTCTCCCTGAAGCGCACCGATCCGCGCTACCTCCGTCACTTCCTCTCGCTCGCCCCGGCGGCATGAGCGTCTGGCTGCCCAGCGCCCCGTGCACGGCCCCGCGCTGCCTGGCCGGCCCCGCGCCCACCGTGGCGGGGCCGCGCCGGGCGGTCCGGTACGCGGCGCTGCTCTCCGTGCTGATGTGCGGAGTCCTCCTGTCGCCCGTGGTCGGTGCGTTCCCCGCGGTGCTCCGCGACCGGCTCACCGCCCGCTGGTCGCGGGCCCTGATCGCGGCCCTCGGCGTACGGGTCCGGGTCACCGGAGGTGAAGCCGAACGGACGGCCGCCGGAGCCCTCGTCGTCGCCAACCACGTCTCCTGGCTGGACATCCCGCTCATCGCCGCCGCCCGCCCCGGCCGGATGCTTGCCAAGGCGGAGATCGCGCACTACCCGGTCCTCGGCCGGCTCGCAGCCCGCGGCGGCACGCTCTTCGTGGACCGGGCCCGGCTGCGGGCCCTTCCCGGCACGGTCGGCGAGATCGCCTCGGTGCTGCGGACCGGCCGCACCGTGGTGGCCTTCCCCGAGGGCAGCACCTGGTGCGGGCGCCGCCACGGACGCTTCCGGAACGCCGTGTTCCAGGCCGCCCTCGACGCGTCCGCGCCCGTGCAGCCGGTCGCCGTCCGCTACCGGCTGCTGGACCGCTCGCCCACGGCCGTCCCGGCGTTCATCGGCGAGGACACCCTGCTCACCTCGGTGCGCCGGGTCGCCCGCTCCCGTGGACTGGTCGCCGAGCTGGTACTCCTGCCGCGGATACCAGCCGGTGCGTACGCGGACCGCCGCGCCCTGGCCCGGGCCGCCCACACGGCGGTGCGCGGGGTGGCGGAGGGCGCGCGTGGTGACTGGGGCGTGCCGGGGGATCCGCACCCGGACGATCTCCACCCGGACGGTCTCCACCGGGGCGGTCTCCACCCGGGCGATCCCAACCGAGGCGGTCCCGCGCCGGGCGGCCTCCACCCGGGTGCGGTCACGGACGGGCGAGTCACGGACCTGCGAGTCGCGGAGGGGCGAGCCGCGGACGGGCGGGAAGGAATCAGCGGCCCGCACCGGGTGTTGACCTAGGGAGAGCCACAACACGCCGCCGGATCAGGCGTCGGTCGCACGCCGGACAAGGGCGTCGGCATCGTGGACAGCAGGTGAACGGCGCCCGAGTGCCCGAGAAGAGCACCCCGGGTGAACGACACCCGACGGCGGAACGCCGGGTGAGCGTCCGCCCGCACTGCGGGCGGCACCGCGGCCTGCACATGGACACAGTCGGCAGCGAAGGAGCGCATCGTGCCCCACCGCAAGCACACCGTCGAAGCCGTCCCCGGATCGCAGCACGTCCGGGTCGAGATCGGGGGCCAGGTCGTCGCCGAGACCCGCAGTCCGGTGCTGGTGCACGAGACGGGCCTGCCGGTCCGCTACTACCTTCCCCCGGCGGACGTGGCCACGGACCGCCTGGAGGCCACGGTCACCAGCACCCACTGCCCGTTCAAGGGCGACGCCGCGTACTGGTCCTACCGGGACGGCACGGGCGAGTTCCGCGAGGACGTGGTGTGGACCTACCCGGACCCGCTCACGGAGGTCGCCGCGATCAAGGACCACCTGTGCTTCTACGACACCGTCGCCGACATCGTGGTGGACGGGGTGAAGGTGGCCGGGCCCGGCGCCTGACGTCCGCCCTGATGCCGGGGCTCCGGGGGCCGGTGCGCGACCGGCCCCCGGCGGCCCTTCTGTGCCGCACCTGCTCACACCCCTCCTGCGAGGGCGCCGACGTGTCCGGCCGGGCAGTGGTTCACCGCCGTCGGCAGGCGGCCTGCTCGAGGAGCCAGCTCCGTGCCGCCTTCAGGGCGGCGTTGTCCCGGCCGCGGGCCGCTGCTTCCTGGTTCTCGGGGATCTCCTCATCCGGGGGGATCGCTCCGTCGTAGGTCCGGCCGGTTCGGTCCGCTGCCTTGGCTATTGTGAGGGTGAGCACGGCCCCATCGGACAGGCCGTAGCGCTTGTTCGCTGAGGGAACGCCGTTGGTCCGCTCGCCGAAGGACCGGGTGTGGGGACGTCCTCGGAAGGACACCACGACCGCTTCCGCCGCACTGGCCGTCCTGCTGCCCGTCAGCACCGCGACCGGTGGGGTGCTCCTGGCGAGCGGCCGACTGTCGCCCCAACCGGCCGGCTTGCCGTCCCGGTACGGGGTGCCGTGCTTGATCGACCACGCGGACCGGTCGCCGTCGGCGTCCACGAACATGCCTGCCGTGCCGTCGCCCAGGACGGGCCCTACGACGGCGAGCATCGGCCACAGGGAACCCCCATCGTTCGCACGGAGATCCACCACCCAGCCACAGGCTCCGGACCGGTCCGCCGCCGCCACGGCCTCCCGGCCCTGTTGTACGTACCGGTCGTACGCCTTCTGCGATCCCTCCGCCCCGGGGAGGGAGACGTAACCGATGCCGCCTTTCAGTGAACGGCCCCGCAGGCCGCGGAACGAAGCGGGGGAGGACCTGAGCTTCGCCTCGGCCTGCTCCGGCGTCCGGAAGTAGCTGTGCCCGTCGCCCAGGGAACGCAGTGCCGAGTGGATCGCCCCGTAGGTGTCCGCCGGCTTCCGTGCGCCGCGGGCCCGGGAAAACCCACGGCTTCGCACGTCCGCCCAGTCGACTTCGTGACGGACGAGGGAGTGCTTCTCCATGAGGTTCAGTGCCTCCGACAAGTAGCCCCGCGCACGCGGCGACATGTCATTCCCTGATGGATCGTCCGCACCGTTCGTGCACCCCGTCGCGGCGACCACAACTCCCACGAGCGCGGTACGGACCGCCATGCGCCATAAGCGTCCCCGTCCCATCCGTCCTCCCCCACAGAGTCCTGCATCACGAACAACTCGCGCTGACGGCACGCTAGGCCATGTCTCTCCGATCATGAGCGGAGCCAGATGATGACGGCCGCGAAGGTCACGGTGCTCCGGGCCGTGACGGCGGCGCCCATCAGCCGCGTCAACAACCCTGCGGGTCAGTACACCTGGCCCCTCCATGGGGCCCCGGGAGGCGGCTCGCCTCACTGCGTCAGGAATTCGGGAGGGCGCGCAGGCCCATCCCGCCGACGGCCCCGACTTGCCAATCCTATCGATATTCGATAGTTTTCCATCGTGATTCGATCAAGGGAGTGGCGTTGGGAAAGCTGACAGTGCTCGCGCTGCGCGCCGTGATGGTGGCACTGCACGCCGGGGCGGTGGTCGCCCAGGCGGTGATGGTGGCGATGCTGACGGGCGCCATGGAGGAGAGCATCCTTGCGGACCGCCGCACTCCGGTCCTCGTGATCACGGTCCTGGGCGTCGTGACGGTCCAGGTCGTCCTGGTCTGCGTGTGGCGGCTGGTGACGATGGCGCAACGCGGAACCGTGTTCTCCCACGCCGCATTCCGCTACGTCCATCTCGTGATCGGCGCGTTCGTGACGGCCTCGCTCCTGGTGCTCGCGCTCGTGGCAGTCCTGGCGCCTGGCGAGGTCGTGCCCCCGGGCGTTGTGGCCCTGCTGGGCGGGGTGTGCCTGGCGATCCTCGGGAACGCGCTCATCGTGCTCGTGCTGCGGATGCTGCTCGCACAAGCCGTCGCACGCGACGTCGAGGCGTCGCAGCTGGGGGCCGAGTTGGCCGAGGTGATCTGATGCCGATCGCCGTCGACATCGACGTGATGCTGGCCAAGCGGAAGATGTCCGTGGGCGAACTGGCGGACCGCGTGGGGATCACACCCGCCAACCTGGCGGTGCTCAAGAACGGCCGCGCCAAGGCGGTGCGCTTCACCACGCTCGCCGCGCTGTGCGAGGTGCTTGAGTGCCAGCCCGGAGACCTGCTGCGGTGGGAGCCCGATGCCCCCGGGGACGGGGACGGGGCCGCGCACGAATCCGGAGCATCCGTCCCAGCCGGCTCCCCGCCGCGGTGACCGCAGTCGCGGTGGCCGCCCGCCTGCACACGATCACCAGGTACGACGCCCTCCACCACCCCTGCCGCGCGACCCGCTCCGCCTGATCTTCAGCAAGCTCCCGAGTGACGACCTGACGACGACGTCCGCACACCTCATCGCGGCACGGGCCTGGCCGCACTGCCCGCCGCCGGTCGGCGCCTGCCGCGCGCCGCACGCACCGATACGGTCTCCACAAGGAACAGAGCAGACATGACGACAGCACGCCTCTCTTGCCGCCTCGGGGGCACAGACAGTGCCGACGTACTGGTGGTCGGGGCCGGCCTCGCCGGACTCAACACCGCCACACTCCTCGCCCGACAGGGTCACGACGTACTCCTGGTCGAACGCCGAACAAGCCTTTCCGGCGCGATCCGCACCACAGGAATCTTCGTACGGAAGACACTCGACGACTTCCCGCTGCCCCCCGACTGCCTCGGACCACCGATCCGACGCGTGGTCCTCTACCCCCCTGACCTGCGCCGCCCGGTAAGCCTCACCAGCACCCGCGACGAATACCGGGTGGGCGACATGGCACCACTCTACGAAGCGACGGCCGCCACCGCCGTCGACGCCGGCGTACGCGTCGCACTGGGCACGCGCTACGCCGGCCGACAGGGCAACACCTTCCACCTGGACGGGCGCGACGGACCGACCACGGTCCGGGCCCGCTTCATCGTCGGCGCCGACGGGGCCCGCTCAAGAGTCGCCCGCGACCTCGCTCTCGACCGCAACCACCACCTGATCGTCGGCGCCGAAGAGGTCTTCGAACTACCAGGAAGCGACCAGCCGCCGACATTCCACTGCGTACTCGACCCCTCACTCGCCCCCGGCTACCTGGCCTGGGTCATCAACGACGGGCAACACGCCCACGTCGGAGTCGCAGGCTACGCCGACCGCTATCCAGACGGTCTTCGCCGTGCGATGCAGCAGTTCAGCGCCTCGGCGCCCGGACTGACCGGCATCGAACGTCCCGAAACGGTGGAGCGGCGCGCAGGCCCCATACCCGTCGGCGGCCTGCTGCGCCGGATCAGCTGCGCCGACGGGCTCCTCGTGGGGGATGCGGCAGGCGCGGTCTCCCCACTCACCGCCGGCGGCCTGGACCCGTGCCTACGACAGTCGCAACTCGCAGCCGAGGTCCTCGACGACGCACTGCGCACCGGAAAACCGGACACGATGGCCAACTACGACGGAGCCGCGCTCC
The DNA here is from genome assembly GCF_057709105.1 of Streptomyces sp. bgisy100. NCBI lineage: Bacteria > Bacillati > Actinomycetota > Actinomycetes > Kitasatosporales > Streptomycetaceae > Streptomyces > Streptomyces sp. bgisy100. Next base: position 46,094 of record NZ_JBYITE010000003.1, on the reverse strand, counting down.
GCCCCCACTTCCGCGGACGACTCATGCTGCGCGGGATGTTGGCCCGCGTACGGACGCCTGCAACAGCAGCAGCGGGATTCACCCTGCTGCGTACACCGCTCGGCCGAGCCGCGGCAAGCCGAGTCCTCTTCGGCGACAGATCCTTCCCCGACCCCACACCCAAGTGAACTCACTGAGAGGCCACGTCATGCCCACATTCCCCATACCGGCAGCCACGAAGCGCATCACCACGATGGCGGGGCTGGCTGTTGCCTGCGGACTCCTGACGGCTTGCGGCGCCAAGAGCCCCGACGTGACGTACAAAGCCTGGACCGAAGGAGGCAACCTGCAATCCGTCAGGCACGACTACATCGATGGCCCCAACGGCGCGGTAAGCATGCCGGCCGAGGTGAGCGGAGCCACATGGAGCACCCATGAGGACGGAGGCCACACTCCACGCCTCAAGGTCGTACCCACTGGCAAAGGCCTGGCGCACTGCCTCCTGCTGGAAGGCGAAGACCGCGTTCTGGACCAGCAGAAGGGAGCAGCAGGCCAGCCGGTGACATGCTCCGCCAAGCGGTAGCGACGACCCCCGCCACTCTCCCGCCGTGCGGGCCTGTGCGTCCGCCCGCGGACCCGAGGGCGGACGCACAGGCCCGCGGGAAGCCCTCAGTCCTCCGGAAAGGCCAGCGACAGCGCGAACCGGCCCGCCGCGTCCGTCCACCAGTGGCGCAGCGACAGTCCGGCCGCTGCCAGCTCCGCCCGCACGGTCTCCTGGCGGAACTTCGCCGAGATCTCGGTCCGCAGTTCCTCGCCCGCCGCGAAGGTCACTGCCAGGTCCAGCGCCGGGATCTTCGCGGTCAGCGCGGTGCGGGCGCGCAGGCGCATCTCGATCCACTCGTGGTCGGCGTCCCAGACGGCGACGTGGTCGAAGGCGTCGGGGTCGAAGTCGGCGCCCAGTTCGCGGTCGAGGACGGACAGCACGTTCTTGTTGAAGGCCGCCGTGACCCCGGCCGCGTCGTCGTACGCCGCGACCAGCGTCGCCTCGTCCTTCACCAGGTCGGTGCCGAGCAGCAGGGCGTCGCCGGGGGAGAGGAACTCCCGGACCGAGCCGAGGAACGCGGCGCGTTCGGCGGGCAGCAGATTGCCCAGCGTGCCGCCGAGGAAGGCCACCAGCCGCGGTCCGGGGCTCTCCGGGAGTTCAAGGCCGTGCTGGAAGTCGGCGACCAGGGCGTGCACGGTGAGCCCGGGGCGTTCCTCCAGCAGCGCCCGGCCGGCCAGGGTGAGTGCCGACTCGCTGACGTCCACGGGCGCATACGTGCGCAGACCGGTGAGGGCGTCGAGCAGGTGCCGGGTCTTCTCGGACGAGCCGGAGCCGAGTTCGACGAGGGTGCGGGCGCTACTCGCGGCGGCGATGTCGGTGGCCCGGTCGATCAGGATCTCCCGTTCGGCGCGGGTCGGGTAGTACTCGGGCAGCCGGGTGATCTCCTCGAACAGTTCGCTGCCGCGGGCGTCGTAGAACCACTTGGGCGGCAGCTGCTTCGGTGTGGCGGTCAGCCCCCGCTGCACATCGGAGCGGAGAGCGGCGGCGGTGGCGTCGGCGGGCAGGGTGCGGGTGACGGCGAACGGACTCAACGGCTCGGCTCCTTGAGCGGGGTGAGGAGGACATCGGTGCGGGTGGCGGTGAGAAGGGTCCGGTCGGGTATCTCCGTCCAGCGGGTGTCGTCGTCGTACGGTTCGGAGGCGACGGCCACGGAGCGCCGGGCGGGGTCGTGCAGGTACCAGAGGGTGTCGCCCCAGGCGGTGGCGGCGATCGACACCCCGTCGGTGAGCAGGAAGTTGAGCCGGGAGCCGGGGGCGGCCTCGGCGAGCGCGGTGGCGGTGTCGGTGAGGGCCTGGCCCGGTTCGTCGCCGGAGCGTAGCCGGTTGCGGATCAGCGCCCAGACCAGCGCCGAGTCGCAGCGGGCCTCCAGGGTGAGCAGTTCCACGGTGGGCAGTCCGGCGGCGAGCGGGGCCGCCGCGCCGGGCCAGTCCGTGAGGGCGCCGTTGTGGCTGAACAGCCAGGGCCCGTCGGCGAACGGTGCCGCCGCGGCCTCCGCGTCCGCCCCGGCCTCGGTGGCGTCCCGGACGGCCGCGAGCACGGCGCCGGTGCGGACCACCCGGGCCAGGTCGGCGAACGACTGGTCCGCCCAGATGGGTCCGGACCTGCGGTAGCGGGCGGGCACCGGGTCGCCCGGGGCGTACCAGCCGACGCCGAAGCCGTCGGCGTTGACGGTGCCGTACCGCTGCCGACGCGGCGCCCAGGACTGCCGGAACAGCCCGTGTGGCGGGCGCAGGGTGACCTCGCCGACCGGTGTCTCCGGCCCCAGGTAAGCGATATGACGACACATCAGATCCACCTCCCGGCGGCGCCCCGGACGCAGGCCGGGTGCGGCCGAGTGGTTCGGGGGCGGAATCCGCCGGCGGGCGGCGGGGCTGCTCGGCGGGTGTTCACACGGCCTCCGGGGTGGCGTCGCGGGCGGTCCGGAAGCCGGAGAAGATCTGCCGCCGGATCGGGTGGTCCCAGTTGCGGAACGTGCCGCGGCAGGCGACCGGGTCGACGGCGAAGCAGCCGCCGCGGAGCACCCGGTAGCCGTCGCCGAAGAACACCTCGGAGTACTCCCGGTACGGGAAGGCGGCGAACCCCGGGTAGGGCAGGAACTCGCTGGACGTCCACTCCCACACATCGCCCATCAGCTGCCGCACGCCCAGCGGCGAGGCGCCCGCCGGGTAGCTGCCCACGGGCGCGGGCCGCAGATGGCGCTGGCCGAGGTTGGCGAGCTCGGGGGAGGGGTCGGCGTCGCCCCACGGGTAGCGCCGGGAGCGGCCGGTGGCCGGGTCGTGGCGGGCCGCCTTCTCCCACTCCGCCTCGGTGGGCAGCCGGCGCCCGGCCCAGCGCGCGTAGGCGTCGGCCTCGTACCAGCTGACGTGCAGCACCGGCTCGTCGGCGGGCACCGGCTCGGTGACCCCGAACCGCCGCCGCAGCCAGGTCCGGCCGTCGCGCTGCCAGAACAGGGGCGCGGCCAGGCCGTGTTCCCGGAGGTACGCCCAGCCCTCGGGGGCCCACCAGCGGGCGTCCTCGTAGCCGCCGTCCTCGATGAAGCGGGTGTAGGCGCCGTTGCCGACCGGCACCGTGTCGATGAAGAAGCCCGGCACCTCGCGGGTGTGGCCGGGGCGTTCGTTGTCCAGGGACCACGGCTCGGTGGACGTCCCCATCAGGAACGGGCCGCCGGGCACCAGGACCTCGGCGGGCAGCCCCGCGGCGTCGGCCGGTGCGGGCGGCGGCGGGGGAGCGGTCAGCGCGGCCGGTCCGCGCCGCAGCTGGTGGGTGATGAGCATCGTCTCGTCGTGCTGCTGCTCGTGCTGGGCGATCATCCCGAAGGCGAACCCGGCGTCGATGAGCCGGCCGCCGGTCAGCGGGGTGCTCTCCAGCACGTCCAGCACCCGGCTGCGCACGTCGGCGACGTAGCCGCGGGCCTCGGCGGGCGGCAGCAGCGGCAGCGAGGGGCGTTCGGCCCGCGGGTGCTCGAACGCGTCGTAGACCTTGTCGATGTCCGGCCGGAGGGCCTCCCGGCCGCCGACCGTCCGCAGCAGCCACTGCTCCTCCTGGTTGCCGATGTGCGTCAGGTCCCACACGAGCGGCGACATCAGGGGCGAGTGCTGGGCGGTGAGGTCGGGGTCCTCGACGCAGCCGGTGAGGAGCGCGGTGCGCTCGCGGGCGGTGCGGAGGGCGTCGACGGCCCGCTGCCGGAGCGCCTCGGCACCGACGACAGGGGCAGTTTCGGTGGAGGGGCCGGTGGCGGGGCCGGTGACAGCGCCGGTGACGGGGCCGGTGGCGGTCATGAGCGGATGTCCTTCCCTGAAGCCTTCCCTGGAGCGGGGTCGAGCACGTCGTCGGCGGGACATCGTCCGCGGGCGACATAGCGGTCGGTGAAGGCGGCCACGGCGGCCCGGAGCGCGTCGGACGCCCCGATCCGGGGCAGCGCCTCCTGCGCGGCTGCGAAGCAGACGAGGGCCGCGGCGTGCAGTTCGGGGTCGGCGAGACCGTGCCGGGCGGCGGCGCGCCACAGCGGATTGCGCGGCGCCGGAGCGGAACCGGCGGTCTCGGCGAGCGGTTTGATCGCCCGGTAGACGGTCTCGGACGCCTCCGGGTCGTCGAAGAGGGCGGCCGTCACGGCCAGCGGGACCTGCCACCCGTCGTCCCCGCGCTGGGCGTCGATCATGCGCAGCTCCAGGTGGCCGCGCGGCCGGACCGGCGGGAAGAGGGTCGTCACGTGGTAGTCGAGGTCCGCCTGCTCCGGTGGCCGGGGGAGGCCGCGGCGGATCCACTCCCGGAACGTCAGCCCCTCCGGAACGCTCCAGGGCCCCTCGTCGCAGCGCACGCACATCACCGGCGCGTCGAGCACGTACCGGGTCCACGCCGCCCGCGGGGCCCGGCCGTCGGGCGGGGCGAGCGACCGGCCCGGGTCGAGCTCGGCCCAGACGGCCTGCCGGGTGGACCGCCAGCCGGTGGGCCGGCCCTCGCGCAGCGGGGAGTTCGCGAACGCCGCGACCAGCACGGCGCCCAGCAGATGGGCGAGCCGCCACCGGCGGGCATACCCCAGCGGGCCCGGCTCCTCGTGACCGGCGTCCAGACACACCTGCACGGACGCCGAGGAACACATCATGGAGCGGCCGGCCGGGCCGCCGCGGTCGAAGTACGCCTCCATGGCGTCGTACCGGGGTGCGGTGAGCAGCCGGCGGGGCGGATGCCGCGGGTCGTGGCCGTGGCCCACCAGGCGCAGCGCGTGCTCGCGCAGCGCGGCCCGGACGAGGGCCAGGTCCGCCTCGGCCTGCGCCACACACGCGGTGAGCGAGCCGGCCGGAGGGGGGCTGAGTTCGAGCTGGCCACCGGGCTCGAACGTCAGCGGGGACCGCAGTGGCAGGCGGCGCAGCGCCGCGACGGCGGCGGCGTGCCGGCCGGGGTCCACGGGCCGGGACGGCTGGTGCAGGTCGCGGACCAGCCATTCCAGTTCGACACCGAGCCGCCGGGGCGGTCCGGTCTTGAAACAGATGCCCTCCACGTAGGCCTCGGCGACGGCCTCGGTCAGGGTGCTCGCGGGGGTCGTCCTCGGTTCGTCCAGCACGGCCGGTACCTCTCGTCGAAGGAACCCTCTCGCAGCCCGGCCGGTCGCGGTGCCGAGTTGCTCGTTCCACCTAAGCCACTGGGAGACGCACCCTCAAGACTGCCCGGCGCCGCTCCGGTAATGCGGAACGTCGCCGGTGCCCGGGCCGGAGCTCGGGCTGCCCGGGCCGGAGCTCAGGCGGGGGCGGTCAATTCCGTGCCTTCAGGCAGCCTCCCCCGAGCCGCGGCATCCCGCAAATGCTCCAGCAGCACCCGGCGCAGCTCCCGCGCGGCCCGGGGCGGCGCCACATCCGTCCGGTGGGCGAGGGCGATGGTGCGCCGCAGCCCCGGAGCGGCGAACGGGGTGCTGCGCAGCCCCGGACCTGCCCGCCCGGCGACCATGCTCGGCAGCACCGCCAGGCCCAGACCCGCCCGGACGAAGCCGAGCACCGCGTCCAGCTCCCCGCCCTCCACCGCGAAGACCGGCTCGAAGCCCGCCGCCCGGCAGGCCGCGACGGTGAGTTCCCGCAGGTCGTAGCCGTGCCGGAACATCACCAGCGGCTGGTCGCGCAGATCCTCGGGCCGGACCGGCCCGCCCCCGCCCGGCGCCCCGGCGGCCTGCGACGACACCACCACGAGGTCCTCCCGCAGCAGCTCCGTCGTCGTCAGGGCGGGGGAGGAGCCGGGCAGCGGCAGGATCAGCAGCGCCAGGTCGAGACCGCCCCGGGCCAGCCCGCGCACCAGGTCGTGCGAACCGCTCTCCTCCAGCAGCAGCTCGATGCCCGGATGCCGGTCGTGGAAGGCGCGCAGTACGTCCGGCAGCAGGCCGGTGCACAGGCTCGGCGTGGCCCCGAGGCGCACCCGGCCGCGCCGCAGCTGCACCACCTCCTGCACCGCGTAGCGGGCCGTCTCGGTGTCCGCCAGGATGCGCCGGGCCAGCGGCAGCAGCGCCTCACCGGCGTCGGTCAGCGCGACATGGCCGCGGGCCCGGCTGAAGAGGTCCGCGCCCAGCTCCCGCTCCAGGGCCCTGATCTGCTGGGACAACGACGGCTGGGCGACATGGACCTGCTCGGCGGCCCGGGTGAAGTGCCGGGTCTCGGCCACCGCGACGAAGTACCGGAGCTGTTGGAACTGCACCCCCTCACCATAGGCCCTGTCTATGGAGATGAGCCGAACCATGTCTTGGACCTGTCGAAGGGGCCGGTCCTACCGTCAATGACCATGGCACTCGCAACGAGGGCGCATCGTCCGTCCACGGTGGCTTCCCGGTCCACGACGGCTTCTCCGTCCACGGCTTCTTCGTCCACGGCGGCTTCTTCGTCCACTCTGCGCCGGATCTGGCGGTCGACCGTCGGCAAGAAGGCGGTCATGGCCGTCACCGGCGTGGTCATGCTGCTCTTCCTGGTCTCCCACATGGCGGGCAACCTCAAGGTCTTCTTCGGCCCCGACGAGTTCAACCACTACGGTGCCTGGCTGCGCACCATCGGCGCACCGGTCCTGCACCGCACCTGGTTCCTGTGGATCATGCGCATCGGGCTCACCGCCTGCGTCGTCCTGCACGGCGTCGCCGCGTACCAGCTCAGCCGGCGGGACCGGGCCGCCCGGCCGCGGGGCTACGCTCACCGGCGGCGCCGGGCCGGCTACGCCACCCGCACCATGCGCTGGGGCGGGGTGATCCTCGGCCTGTTCATCGTCTGGCACATCCTGGACCTCACCACCCTCACGGTGAACCCGCGGGCCGAGCGGGACCATCCGTACGAGAACCTCGTCGCCTCCTTCTCGACCTGGTACGGCGGCGGCATCTACATCGTGGCAATGCTCGCCCTCTGTCTCCACATCCACCACGGCTTCTGGAGCGCGGCGCAGAGCCTCGGCGCCAACAGCGCCCGCCGGGACCGGACGCTCAAAGGGGCGGCCACCGGCTTCTCCGCCCTGCTGACCGTCGGCTTCCTCAGCGTGCCCGTAGCCGTACTGACCGGGCTGGTGAACTGACATGACCCGCTACACCTCCTACCGCACCGGGGACCCGCTCGCCGACACCCGGGCCCCGGCCGGGCCCGTCGAACAGCGCTGGGACCGCCGCCGCTTCGAGGCCGCCCTGGTCAACCCGGCCAACCGCCGCAAGCACACCGTCATCGTGGTCGGCACCGGGCTGGCCGGCGGCTCGGCCGGCGCGACCCTCGCCGAACAGGGCTACCGCGTCGTCCAGTTCTGCTGCCAGGACTCACCGCGCCGCGCCCACTCCATCGCCGCCCAGGGCGGCATCAACGCGGCCAAGAACTACCGCAACGACGGGGACTCGGTGCACCGGCTGTTCCACGACACCGTCAAGGGCGGCGACTTCCGCGCCCGGGAGTCCAACGTCCACCGGCTCGCCGAGCTGTCGGTGCAGATCATCGACCAGTGCGTGGCGCAGGGCGTGCCGTTCGCCCGCGAGTACGGCGGGCTGCTCGACACCCGCTCCTTCGGCGGCGTCCAGGTCTCCCGCACCTTCTACGCCCGCGGCCAGACGGGCCAGCAGCTGTTGCTCGGCGCGTACCAGGCGCTCTCCCGGCAGATCGCGGCCGGCCGGGTCGAACTGCACGCCCGCACCGAGATGCTCGACCTGATCGTCGTCGACGGCCGGGCCCGCGGCATCGTCGCCCGCGACCTGGTCACCGGCCGGATCACCAGCCACCTCGCCGACGCCGTCGTCCTGGCCACCGGCGGCTACGGCAACGTGTTCCACCTGTCCACCAATGCCAAGAACTCCAACGCCACCGCGATCTGGCGGGCCCACCGGCGCGGCGCCTGGTTCGCCAACCCCTGCTTCACCCAGATCCACCCCACCTGCATCCCGCGCTCCGGCGACCACCAGTCCAAGCTGACGCTGATGAGCGAATCGCTCCGCAACGACGGCCGCATCTGGGTGCCGAGGGTCCAGGGCGACCCCCGGCCGCCCGGCGCGATCCCGGAAGCGGAACGCGACTATTACCTGGAGCGCCTGTACCCGTCCTTCGGCAACCTGGTGCCGCGGGACATCGCCTCCCGCGCCGCCAAGAGCGTCTGCGACGAGGGGCGCGGCGTCGGCCCCGGCGGCCAGGGCGTCTACCTGGACTTCGCCGACGCCATCGCCCGGATGGGCCGCGCCGCCGTCGAGGCGAAGTACGGCAACCTCTTCGAGATGTACCGGCGGATCACCGCCGAGGACCCGTACGCGGTGCCGATGCGGATCTATCCGGCCATCCACTACACGATGGGCGGACTCTGGGTCGACTACGACCTCCGGACCACCGTGCCGGGCCTGTTCGCCGTGGGGGAGGCCAACTTCTCCGACCACGGCGCCAACCGGCTCGGCGCCAGCGCCCTCATGCAGGGCCTCGCCGACGGCTACTTCGTGCTGCCCACCTCGGTCAACGACTACCTGGCCCGGACACCGCAGGAGCAGATACCCCTGGACCACCCGGCGGTCGTCGAGGCCGTCGCGGACACCGAGGACCACCTGAACCTGCTGCTCTCGGTGAACGGCGACCGCACCCCCGAATCCTTCCACCGCGAACTGGGCCGGCTGCTCTGGGACCGCTGCGGCATGGCCCGCGACGAGGCCGGACTGCGCACCGCGCTGGACCGGATCCCCGCGCTGCGCGAGGAGTTCTGGCGGCGGGTCCGGGTGCCCGGCTCCGGAGAGCAGCTCAACCAGTCGCTGGAACACGCCAACCGCGTCGCCGACCACCTGGAACTCGCCGAGCTGATGTGCCTCGACGCCCTGCACCGCGAGGAGTCCTGCGGTGGCCACTTCCGCGCGGAGAGCCGCACCCCCGACGGCGAGGCACGACGCGACGACGAACGCTTCGCCTACGTCGCCGCCTGGGAGTTCACCGGCACCGGCGCCCCGCCCGTGCTCCACAAGGAACCCCTGGTCTTCACGTCCGTCCACCCCACCCAGCGGAGCTACGCATGACCCCGGCCCAGCGGGGGCCCGCCCCCGCGCACCCGATGACCCTCACCCTGCGCATCTGGCGGCAGCCGGGGCCCGGGGCACCCGGCGCGATGACCACTTACGAAGTGCGCGGCATCTCACCCGACATGTCGTTCCTCGAAGTCCTCGACACCCTCAACGAGGAGCTGACCGAGCGCGGTGACGAACCCGTCGCCTTCGACCACGACTGCCGCGAGGGCATCTGCGGCGCCTGCGGCATGGTCATCGACGGCCGGGCCCACGGCCCCGAACCCACCACCACCTGCCAGCTCCACATGCGGCACTTCCGCGACGGCGACACCATCGACGTCGAACCGTGGCGCGCCGCGGCCTTCCCCGTCGTCAAGGACCTGGTGGTCGACCGGACCGCGCTCGACCGGGTCATCGGCGCGGGCGGCTGGATCACCGCCCCCACCGGCAGCGCCCCCGACGCACACGCCACCCCGGTCCCCAAGGCCGACGCCGACACGGCGTTCGAGAACGCCGGGTGCATCGGCTGCGGCGCCTGCGTGGCCGCCTGCCCCAACGGTTCGGCGATGCTCTTCACCGCCGCCAAGGTCGTCCATCTGCGCTCCCTGCCGCAGGGGCTGCCGGAGCGGGAGAGCCGCGTCCTGGACATGGTCACGGCCATGGACGCCGAGGGCTTCGGCGGCTGCACCAACACCGGCGAGTGCGCCACCGCCTGCCCCAAGGGCATCCCGCTGCCCAGTATCGCCGCGCTGAACCGCGAGTACCTGCGGGCGGCCCGGAAGGCCCCGGGGAGGGGGCGGGGGTGACGGCGGGACCGCTCTCGGGGGCCGAGGACGGGCCCGGGCCGGCTCATACGTCCGGATCGGATCGTCCGGAGCCCGGCAGTCCGGAGCAGGCCGCCCGGAGAAGCGCCGGAGCGGTTCTCCGGTGAACCGGAGCGGTTCTCCGGCAAAGGAGAGCCGGCGGCACGCAGTGGTGATGAAGGTGTGCTGCGCTGATTCCACACGCCAACGTCGGTGCGATGGTGTGTGATCGGTGGCATGGCGATGGTGATGCGAAAGCCGGGAGTCGACGGACTGAGCGAGACCGTGGGCGTGCTGCGGGAGTGGCAGCACGACGGGGCGCCGATGCAACTGCACCCGGGGGACCTGGGCTGGTTCTGGCAGTCGGGTGCGGAAGCGACCGCCGCGGCGGTCAGGACGTGGAGCCGGGACGGACGGATTCTCGCCCTCGGCCTGCTGGACGGTCCCGGGCTGCTGCGGCTGACGATCGCGCCGGACGCTCAGTGGGACGAGGAGCTGGCGCGGCAGTTGGAGGCGGACCTGACCGACCCGGAGCGCGGCGTGCTGCCCGAGGGGAAGGCGGCCGTCGAGTCGCCGATGGGCGCCCTGGTCCAGGATCTGCTGTTCGAGGACGGCTGGCAGGCCGACGAGCCGTGGACGCCGCTGCGCCGCGACCTCACGGAGCCGGTGCAGGAACCGGGCGTGCGGATCGAGGTGATCGGGCCGGAGCAGGCGCATGTGTTCGCCGCCGTCCATCGGGCAGCGTTCGACGGGTCGAGGTGCACAGGCGAGCGCTGGCACACGATGGCGGCCGGATTGCCGTACGCCGACGCCCGGAGCCTGGTCGCGTATGACGACCGGGGCAACGCGGTGGCGGCGGTGACGGTGTGGTCGGCCGGTCCGGGCAGGCCCGGATTGCTCGAACCGATGGGCGTCCACCGGGAATATCGCCGTCGCGGCTACGGCGAGGCGATCACCGTCGCCGCGGCGGCCGCGCTCCAGGAGCTGGGCTCGTCGAGCGCGCTCGTCTGCGCCCCGAGCGCGAATGCCGGGGCCGTCGCCACCTACGCGTCGGCCGGCTTCCGGCAGTGCCCCGAGGTTCGGGACCAATATCGTGACCGCTGGAGCGGCTTGGTGTCGGTAAGCACTTCTTTGGATTCCATTGCGCGGACCGGAAGTGGCGCCACGACGTAAGAAGTTGATCCGGCTCCACTCGGGGCGAAGCCGTGGAAGGCTCACCGGGTGGACTATGCGTTCGATGCCCCGCCGGCTGACCGGGAACTTCTCGACTTCGCTGTTCGCCTCGTCGGCCGTGCCGGGCAGATGTCTGTGGAGGGCTTCTTCGGCGACTGGCACAGCCGCAGCAAGGAGGACGGCAGCGAGGTCACCGAAGTCGACGCATCGGTTGAGGAACTGATCAGAGCCGAATTGGGCCGCCGTGTCCCCGAGGACGGGGTCTTCGGCGAGGAGGGAGGCGCGACCAGCGGAACCTCTGGACACCGATGGATCATCGACCCCATCAACGGAACAGGTTATTTCACCCGCAGGGTTCCGCTGTTCTCGAATGACCTCGCCTACGAAGACGAGCACGGCCCGGCCATTGGCCTGATCAACATGCCTCTGAGTCAGCAGATGGTCGTGGCCGGGCGTGGTCTGGGCTGCTGGGTACTCACCGGCCCGGAGCCGGACCTGCGGACGGGCTACCGTGCCCGGGTCACAGAGCGGGCCGGCATTCGCGGCGCAAGGACCCAAATGCACAACCCGGCCGGCTGGCCGGAGGAACTCCTCACCGTTCTCCACCGTCAGGTCTTCCTGCTGCCCTCGATGGGCGGAATCGTGGACCTGGTTACGGGCCGCACCGATGCTGTGGTGATCGCCGGTCCGCCCATGGGGTACGAGGACGTAGCGCCGATGCCCGTCATCGTCACGGAGGCCGGCGGCCGGGTGACCGACCTGGGCGGGACCGCTGTGCTGGAAGGCGACATGTCGGTGCTCGCCACCAACGGCCGACTCCATCACGCCTTCTTGCAACTGGCTGAGGGGTTGCCGCGCAGCCGTGACCTTCAGTTCCTCGATGGCGGTGACTAGTGCGGCGGGCCGCGCCGCACTGCCGGCGATGTTCCCGAGTACGCCAACAGCTGGAGCCGCGCCGTTGTCGGTGACGGTCACTCGACCAGGCGCAGCCAGGCCGCCGCGAGCGCGGCGTGACCGGCCGGCGTCGGGTGCACGCCGTCCGCGGCCCAGTACCCGGGTCCGGTCTTCGCGGCGAGCTCGGCGAACCTGCCGTCGGCGTCGAGCGCATGCGTGCCGTACGCGCGGGCGAGCTTGTGCACGGCCTGGATCTTCGGGTCCAGGTCGGTGCGCCACTGCTCCGAACGGCTGGCCCCGCGTCGGCTCTGCGGGGTCATTCCCGCGCGCCGTCGCGTCGGGAGCGTCGGCGCCCCGGCCGCGCGGCTAGCGTGGCCCGCCCCCGCAGCCATGACCGGGGGCCAACCGCACCAGCGGGCGCGGCCGCCGGTCAGGGGCGGGCCGCCGCGGCCGAAAGGGTCTGACCATGCGCCTCGCCTCCTGCCGTACCCGCCGCAGGACACGCCTCCGGGCGGCCGTCCTCGTCGCCTGCGGGGTACCGGCCCTGCTCGCCCCGTGCACGGCCGCCTCGGGCGCCGCCGCGGCAACCGGTCCGGGCCAGCCGCCCGGCCTCGGTGGAGACGGAGTCGTCACCGTGACGACCCGTGGGATCGGCGCACCCGGCAACCCCGCGGTCGGCGTCGTCCCGTTCACCGACGCCGTGTACCGCACCTGCGCCGACGCCCCGCAGACCGCACAGGGCTGCCAGATGATCGGCGGCGTCCCGTACGCCTACGAGATCGGCCGGCTGGAGGTCACCGTCGAGCAGTGGGTGGCCTTCCTCAACACCGCCGACCCCACCGGCCGGGACCCCCACGACCTCTACGACGACACCGAGAGCGCCTCGGCATGGCCCAGGTACGGGCAGATCGACTTCTCGGCGGGCGCGGGCCCGGGCCGCCACTACTCGGTGGCGTACCCGCAGTGGGCGGCCAAGCCCTACGGGTTCTCGACCTTCCTGCGCGCCGCACGCTTCGTCAACGCCCTCCAGAACGGCCGGGTGCTCTCCCGGACCACGTCTGCCGACGGCCCCTCCCGCACCGTCACCTACCGCGTCGCCCTCTCGCCCCGCACCGAGCGCGGCATGTACGACCTCGCCCGGCGCGCCCCGACCCGCACCCGCGCCACGGGCTTCGTCGTCCCGAGCCAGAACGAATGGATCAAGGCGGCCTACTACGACCCGGCCGGCGGCGGCACCTACTCCTACTGGAAGTACCCCACCAACGCCGGGGTGTTCGGCGACGGCGACGCGACCGCACCCAACCCCACGGTCCTCACCCCCGCCACCGGCGACGTCACCAACGCCGCGGACCAGCCCCTCGCCTCGTACCACGCGTCCGGCAAGCCCGCCCCCGCCTGGTGCCCGGGCCAGGTGTCCCCCGAGGACTGCACCACCGTCAATCCGATCGGGCTCGACCCCGTCAGCTACCCCAAGCTCTACCAGGGCAGCCTGAGCACGGTCGGACAGGCGGGGACGCCCTCGCCCTGGGGCACCCTGGACCAGGGCGGCAACGCCGTCGAATGGACCGACACCGTCACCCCGCCCCCGGCCGGACAGAACGGCGCACGGGTCTGGCGCCGCCTGCACGGCGGCGTCTCGAACGCGGAGGCCTTCCAGATGTGGCCCTCGGCGGTCGGACTCCAGCCCCAGGACAACGACTTCTACAACCACACCTACCCGTGGCTGGGGTTCCGGATCGGTGTGATCGGGGGGATGGGGGCGGGGGCCTGAACGGGATCGGTATTGGGACCGGCAAGGTGCGCGGGCTCGCGACACCTCCGGTCCGACCGCCCGGCTTCACCCAGGGCGGAACGCCGCTCCCTTCCCCCGGCGCCCCGGATGCCTAGGCTGAAGAGGTGACCACTCATGCGCCGAACGAAGCCCGCGTCATCCCCCTGCGCCCGCAGACCCCGCCGCCCGGTTCCGGTGGGGCGACCCGCGCCCCGCAGGGACCGGCGGGAGCCCCACGGACACCCGCGCCGAGGGAACCCCTGTGGCGCGACCTCGTCGGCGGTGTGCTGCGACGGGAGCGGCTCGCCCAGGAGCGCACGCTGAAGGACGTCGCCGAGGAGGCCCGGATCTCGATGCCGTACCTGTCGGAGCTGGAGCGCGGACGCAAGGAGGCCTCCTCCGAGGTGCTGGCGGCCGCCGCCGGGGCTCTCGGGCTCGGCCTCGCCGACCTGCTCTCGCTCGCCCACGACGAGCTGGGCCGGTACGCCCGGAGCAGCCGGACGGGCCGGGGCCGCACGTCGAACACGGGGCAGTACGACGGCCTCTGCCTCGCAGCCTGACCGGACGAGACGCCGGTACGGCACGGATGCACCCCTTGCCGTACCGGCCGTCTCGTCGGCCACCGCCGTACTGTCCGGCTTGCCGGCCTTCGGCCACCGCCGCGCCGGGTCAGGCGAACGCGAACCGTCGGCTCAGCACCTCGTCCGCGAGCCCGTAGGCGACGGCCTCCTCGGCGGTGAACACCTTGTCCCGGTCCATGTCCGTGCGGAGCGTCGCCACGTCGTGCTGCGTGTGCCGGGACAGGACCTCCTCCACCTGCGAGCGGATGCGGACCATCTCCTTGGCCGCGAGGCTGAGGTCGGAGACCGTCCCCTGCTGCCCGCCGCTGGCCGGCTGGCCGAGCAGCACCCGCGCGTGCTGGAGCACGAACCGGCGCCCGGGATCTCCGCCGGCCAGCAGCACCGCCGCCGTCGACGCCGCCTGACCGACGCAGAACGTGGAGATCGGCGCCTGCACGAACGTCATCGTGTCGTAGATCGCCATCAGCGAAGTGAACGATCCACCGGGCGAGTTGAGATAGATCGAGATCTCCTGCTCCGGGTTCGCCGACTCCAGATGCAGGAGTTGCGCGATGACCACGTTGGCGACCCCGTCGTCGATCTCGGTGCCGAGGAAGATGATCCGCTCGTTCAGCAGCCGGCTGAAGACGTCGTAGGACCGCTCACCCTGCGCGGTGCGCTCGATGACGTAGGGAACCGTGTACGACCCCATGTCACAGCCCCATCCGTGGGCGCGACGCGGCCGGGCGGATGTCGGCGAGCGACTCCACCACCCGGTCCACGATCCCGTACTCCCTGGCCTGTTCGGCCGTGAACCAGCGGTCCCGGTCGCCGTCCCGCGCGATCGTCTCCTCGCTCTGCCCGGTGTGCTCGGCGGTGATCCGCTCGATGGCGCTCTTGGTGAACTGGAGGTTCTCCGCCTGGATCTCGACGTCCGCGGCGGTGCCACCGATGCCCGCTGAGGGCTGGTGCATCATGATCCGCGCGTTCGGCAGCGCGAGCCGCTTGCCGGGCGCCCCCACGGTGAGCAGGAACTGGCCCATGCTGGCGGCGAACCCCATGGCCAGCGTGGAGACGTCGTTCGGGATGAGCCGCATGGTGTCGTAGACGGCGAGCCCCGCGGTGACCGAGCCGCCGGGGCTGTTGATGTACAGGCTGATGTCGGTGCGCGGGTCCTCCGCCGACAGCAGCAACAGCTGCGCGCACACCCGGTTGGCCGACACGTCGTCGACCTGCGTGCCGAGAAGCACGATCCGCTGGGCGAGCAACTGTGCCGCGAGATGGTCGTCGAAGCGGCTGGGCGGTGTGTCGCCCTCCTCCGCACGGGGCGGGAGCGTGGTGAGGGGAGTCATCTGGTCTCCTTGTCGGGGGCAGTGATGCCGTTGACTCCACTCTTGACCTTGCCGGACCCCCGGATGCGGGTTCTCTGCCCGCCGCAGATTCGCCACGGGCAGAGAGACGAGGGCTGCGGGCCCGGCGCCGCTTGGACGGCGGCATCTCGAACGCGGGGGCCGCCCAGAGCTTCCGGATCGGCGTGATCGGAGGGCTGGGCGGGGGCCTGAGCGGGGCGGGATGCCGACGACGGTGGAGCGCGGTCCGGCTCTCCACCCGTGGGCGGGCGTGAGAATGCCGGAGAGCCGGACCGCGGACGGCGGATGGTGGAGGATCCGCCGCCGTACCTGGGCGGGGCTGGTGAAGCTGCGAGCGGGCTGATGAGCTACCCGCTGCACAGCCGCCCCCTATCGAGGAGTTCAGGCATCAACTGCCCCTGCTCCGCAGGTGGCAACAGTCGTCCCCGGTGCAGATCAGTTGTCACTTGGCTGAACGACAGCCGTGTTGTCCAGCAGGAATTGGCAGGCGTAGCCGAGACCTCGCACGTGCCAGTCGGCCGACTGCAACCCGGAGCCCAGTCCTTGGCCCACCTCGTCAGTGATGCCGTCCAGTCGGCAGCGTTTCCTGTACCAGTCCACCGTGCCCCGGTTCAGGCTGTTCACATGCTTCTCCACCAGCGGTTGGAGCAACTGGATGTGCTCCAACAGCTCAGCCTGCAGCTCGCACAGCTCCTTGTACGGGGGGAGAGCTGTCCGCTGGGCCAAAGCACGACTGATCGTCGCCGCAATCGCGTCCACGTCCACACGGGCTGGAGAGGATTTGTCGGTAGCCATGGAGCGATCTTCCGACTGGTCGCCGGGACGAAGGAACCGCCGCCAATCCCCACTTGGAGACGTCCTGCATCCGGTAGAACGTCCCTTGTTGCGTCCCAGGACGAGGGGGAGAATCGAATGCCGAACGAAAGGCTGCGCGCAGCCATGGCCGCGGGTTGCTGGACCTATGCCTCCCTCGCGGAGAAGGTCGAGGTCGATCCCAAGTCCGTTGAGCGATGGGTGAATCTGGGGCGTACACCGCGTCGTCTCACTGCCATAAAAGCTGCCGAGACCATGGGAGAGGACGTGCACGCACTCTGGCCGGCGCTGCGCCAGTCGAAACCCGCTCGAGCAGTCAGCCCGGACATTGTGGCCCTCTACGAGCAGCGTGCGGACGTTCCTGTGTCCAGATTCGTGGACCTCTTGGCCGAAGCTCAGGAGCGGATCGACGTCCTCGTGTACGCCGCGGTATTTCTGCACGAGGCGTACCCACGATTCACCGGTCTCCTGGAGGAGCGGGCCGCCGAGGGCTGTGCGGTACGCCTGGCGATCGGTGATCCGGACAGCCCGAACGTCCGACAGCGTGGCGAGGAGGAGCGGTTCGGGCACGGAATCGACTCTCGCTGCCGACTTGCCTTGATGCACTATCGCCATCTCGTCGCGGTTCCCGGTGTAGAAGTGCGGACGCATGGCACAACGCTCTACAACTCGATCTACCGTGCGGACGATCAGGCGTTGGTCAACGCCCATGTCTGGGGTGTGAATGCCTTCGCGGCACCGGTGTGGCATCTGCGGCGTGCGGGGGCAGGCGGCATGTTCGACACTTACGCCGACAGCTTCGACGCGGTGTGGGCGACTGCGACGCCAGTACGAGAAGGGTGAGCATGGGACGGACCGAGTACTACGACGACCCGGAGGCACCCGAGCCGAACAGCTTGGTGGTTGCTGCCTCCGCTGTGGTCACCGACGGGGAGGGACGCATCCTGCTCCAGCGGCGGCGGGACAACGACCTATGGGCGCTTCCGGGCGGGGGTATGGAGATGGCGGATTCACTGCCGGGCGCGGCAGTCCGCGAAGTGAAGGAGGAAACCGGGCTGGACGTGGAGATCACCGGGCTCGTCGGTACCTACACCGACCCGCGCCATGTCATCGCTTACACGGACGGCGAGGTACGCCGACAGTTCAACGTCTGCTTCACGGCCCGAGTGCTCGGTGGCGACCTGGCCATCTCGGACGAGTCCACGGAACTCTGCTTCGTGCCACCGGAGGAACTGGACGGGTTGCCCATGCACCACACACAGCGGCTCAGGATCCGTCACTTCCAGGAGCATCGGGATCATCCGTACCTGGGGTGACACCCCGAGCGGCGAACTCTGCGCGCGTAGAGGGCTCTTGACCGGCCAAGAGGCCACGCTCTAGCTTCACTACACCTTTGTCTCCCCCCACAGCACAGGAGATTCCGCGTGCCCCCGAAGCTCACCTCCCCGCGCGTCCGTATCGCAGCCGTGGTCGCCGCGGCTGCCGTCGGTACCGGGCTCTACGCCGCCGGTGCGGCGACCGCCGAGCACTCCGTACCCCGTACGGACCGGGAGATCCCGAACCTCACCCACGTCACCGACAAGATCAAGGCCTACTACGGTGACACCGTCGACAAGGACGGCCAGCACTACGCCTCGCCGGACAGCAACTACGCCAAGCAGGTCAAGGGCATACGGGCCAAGGCCGAGCGCTACCTCGACCGCGCCGCGACGCGCACGGACCACGGCAAGCCGGCGATCGTCCTCGATGTCGACGACACCACGCTGCTGACGTACAACTACGAGCTCCAGGTGGGCTTCAACTTCACCCCCGAGTCCCAGGACAAGTACCTGAAGAGCACCGACATGGACCCGGTGTTCGGCATGCCGGAGCTGGTCAACCGGGCACGGGCCAGGGGCTACACGGTGTTCTTCCTGACCGGCCGCGACGAGCACCAGCGCGCCTGGAGCGTCCGCAACCTCAAGGCCGCCGGGTACAAGACCCCCACGAACAAGGCGCACTTCTACCTGAAGAACAAGGCCAACCCGCCCGCGTACCTGCCGTGCGGGGCGAAGTGCAGCACGGTGGAGTACAAGTCCGGTACCCGGAAGCACATCGAGTCCCAGGGCTACGACATCGTGGCCAACTTCGGTGATCAGTACAGCGACCTCAAGGGCGGCTACGCCGACAAGACCTTCAAGCTGCCGAACCCGATGTACTTCCTGCCATGAGCCATGAGCCATGAGCCATGAGCCATGAGCCATGAGCCATGAGCCATGAGCCATGAGCCATGAGCCATGAGCCGGAGCGGGCCCATCGGTCCGCTCCGGCTCACGGCCGGTTCGGTTCGGCCCCCGGAACCCGAACCGGCCGCGCCCGCCCCACCGCTCACCCCCTGAGCCTGCGCGCCAGGTACTCCGCCGTCCGGCTCCCCGACGCGCGGGCCACCGACGCAGGCGGCCCGGCGGCGACGATCCGGCCGCCCGCGTCGCCGCCGCCCGGGCCCAGGTCGATCACCCAGTCGGCGCCCGCCACCACACTCATCTCGTGCTCGACCACGAACACCGAGTGCCCGGCGTCCACCAGCCCGTGCAACTGCCGCATCAGCAGCTCCACATCCGCCGGGTGCAGGCCCGTCGTCGGCTCGTCCAGCAGGTACACGGTGTGGCCGCGGCGGGTCCGCTGGAGTTCCGAGGCGAGCTTGATGCGCTGCGCCTCGCCGCCCGACAGCTCGGTGGCGGGCTGGCCGAGCCGCAGATAGCCCAGGCCCACCTCCTGGAGGGTGCGCAGGCTGCGGGCGGCGGGGCGGACGTCCTCGAAGAAGGCGACCGCGGTGTCCACGGTCATGTCCAGCACCTCGGCGATGGTCCGGTCCCGGTAACGGACCTGCAGCGTCTCCTCGTTGTACCGGGAGCCGTGGCAGGCGGGGCACGGCGTGTAGGTGCCGGGCAGGAACAGCAGCTCCACCGCGACGAACCCCTCGCCCTGGCAGGTCTCGCACCGCCCGCCCGCGACGTTGAACGAGAACCGGCCGGCCGCGTAGCCGCGCGACCGGGCGTCGTCGGTGGCCGCGAACACCTTGCGCACGGAGTCGAACAGGCCCGTGTAGGTGGCCAGGTTGGAGCGCGGGGTGCGGCCGATCGGCTTCTGGTCCACCTGCACCAGCCGGTCCACGGCCGCGACGCCCTCCGCCGTCACTCCGGCGCTCGCGTCCACGCTGTCCGGCTCCGCGTCGGCGTCGGTCTCGCCGTCCGGAGCCGGCCGGGACGGGCCGAGGTGGCGCTGGAGTACGGCGGCCAGAACCTGCCCGATCAGTGTCGACTTGCCCGAGCCGGACACGCCGGTGACCGCGGTGAACACGCCCAGCGGCAACTCGGCGTCCACGTTCCGCAGGTTGTGCCGGTCGATGCCGCGCAGCCGCAGCCGGCCGGACGGTTCGCGCGGGGTACGGCCCGCGGCCGGGTCCGGGCCGGTGGCGAACAGGAACCGGCGGGTGGCCGACTCCTCGACCTGGGCCAGCGCGTCCACCGGCCCGCTGTGCAGCACCCGGCCGCCGTGCTCGCCCGCGTGCGGACCGACGTCGACGATCCAGTCCGCCCGGCGCACCACCTCCATGTCGTGCTCGACGACGTAGACCGAGTTCCCGGCCTCCAGCAGCCGCAGCAGTACCGTCAGCAGCGCCTCGGTGTCGGCCGGATGGAGGCCGGCGGACGGCTCGTCCAGCACGTACACCACGCCGAACAGGCCCGACCGCAGCTGGGTGGCCAGCCGCAGCCGCTGGAGCTCGCCGGGGGAGAGGGTCGGCGTCGTGCGGTCCAGGCTCAGATAGCCGAGCCCGAGCTCGGTGATCACCCCGACCCGGGCGGCGAGGTCCGCGCAGAGCGCCTCGGCGACCCGGCGGCGCGGCTCGTCGGCCTCCTCCGCCCACCGTCCCTCGCCGACCGGCCGCAGCACCTCGGCGAGCGACGCCAGGGGCAGCGCGTTGAGCTGGGCGATGGTGTGCCCGGCGAAGGTGACGGCGAGGGACTCCGGCCGCAGCCGGCTGCCGTCGCAGTCCGGACAGCGTGAGCTCTCCAGAAAGCGTTCGGCCCGCGCCCGCAGCGTGGCGCTCCTGGAGTCGGCGAAGGTGTGCATCACATGCCGCCGGGCGCCCACGTACGTCCCCTGGTAGGGCCGCTGGATGCGCCCGGCCTCCCGCACCGGATGCACCGTCACCACCGGCTGCTCGTCGGTGAACAGGATCCAGTCCCGGTCCTGCTGCGGCAGCTCCCGCCAGGGCCGGTCGATGTCGTACCCCAGCGTCCGGAGCACATCGCGCAGGTTCTTGCCGTGCCACGCCCCGGGCCAGGCGGCGATCGCACCGTCCCGGATGCTCAGCGACGGGTCGGGGACCAGCAGTTCCTCGGTCGTCCGGTGCACGGTGCCCAGGCCGTGGCAGGCCGGGCAGGCGCCGGCCGCGGTGTTGGGGGAGAACGCGTCGGAGTCCAGCCGCTCCGCCCCTGGCGGATAGCTGCCGGCCCGGGAGAACAGCATCCGCAGCGTGTTGGAGAGCGTCGTCACCGTGCCGACGTACGACCGCGAGGTGGGCGCCCCGCGCCGCTGCTCCAGGGCGACCGCCGGCGGCAGCCCCAGGATGTCGTCGACCGCGGGCGCCCCCACCTGGTGGATCAGCCGGCGGGCGTACGGGGCGACGGACTCGAAGTAGCGCCGCTGCGCCTCCGCGTAGATCGTGCCGAAGGCCAGCGAGGACTTGCCGGAGCCGGAGACTCCGGTGAAGACGGCCAGCACATCCCGGGGGATGTCCACGTCGACCCGGCGCAGATTGTGCTCACGGGCGCCGCGTACACGGACGAACGGGTCATGGGCCGGGGTGCTCATCGGTCTCCGCAGGGGCTCGGGGCGGGGCGGTGGCCGGCCGTCCGGCACCGGCTCCGCCGGGCAGCCCCACGACGCGGGCCAGCCGCCGGTACGAGTCCAGCTCCCGCCGACGGTCGTAGGTGCTCGTCGTCACCATCATCTCATCGGCCGCGGTGCGGGCCAGCAGCTTCTCCTGCGCCTCGGCCACGTCGGGCCCGGTGCCGTGCAGAGGGCCGTGGAGCGCCTCCTCGAACAGTGTGCGCTCACCTCTTTCTTGCGAGGAGGCCGTGGCGTTCACGTCGGGGAGGATTCGTATCCGGGTGTTGCGGCGCGGAGCGTTGCCGTATCCGGTCCGGGGTGTGGAGTGCCTGTAGCGGTGTCGGGGTGGCCGTGGTGATGCGAACGTGTGTGCCTGTGGTCGCTGGTCGGGGTGGTGGCTGTGGGGTTGGGGGGTGTTTGTGCGGCTGTCGTACGTATGGTCGTTCGCAGGGTCGGGCATGGTGCTGTGTCCCGGTCGGGGCTGTGAGGGGGCGCGGGATGGTGCAGGTGGAGGCGGTTGCGGTGGTCGGGCATGCGCGCTATACGTACCGGCTGCGTATGTCGTGCACTGCCCGTGCTGCCCTGGTGGCGGAGGGGGACCGGTGCCGTTGGGTGTGGAACGAATGTGTCGCCAAGTCCAGGGCCGTGCACCTGCACAACCAGGCGGGTGGCAAGAGGCAGACGTGCGGCCCGGCGCAGCTGGACAGGATGCTGACCGAAGCCCGCAGGGGCACGCTGTGGCTGCGTGAGGGTTCGTCGGTTGTCCAGCAGCAGGTCATCCGTGATTTTGGTCGTGCCCGCGCCAAGGCGCACCAGGACATCACGCAGTGCCTGCCGGTGCGGCAGCGGGCAGGTATGCCGAAGTGGAGGACCAAACGGGAGAGTCTGCCGAGCCTCAACTACACCCGGCGGGGCTTCCGGCTGAAGGGTGGCCGGCTGCACCTGGCCGGGGGCGTGGTGGTGGCGGTGGTGTGGTCGCGGGAGCTGCCGGCCGAGCCGTCCTCGGTGCGCGTCTACCAGGACAGCCTGGGGCACTGGTACGCCTCGTTCGTCGTCCCCGCCCAGGTGCAGCCCCTGCCCGGGACCGGCCGGGTGCTTGGTGTCGACTGGGGTGTGAAGGAGACCGCGACCACGACCTGCGAGGCGCACGACCTCCCCCACCCCGGGCACGGCCAGAAGGCCCGGTCGAAGCTGGCCCGGTACGACCGGATGATGGCCCGCCGCAGGCCGAAGAAGGGCCGGCCGGCGTCGAAGGGCTACCGCGAGGCGAAGAAGCTGCGGGCCAGGGCACACAAGAAGGTGGCCAGGCAGCGTGAGGACACCGGCCTCAAGTGGGCCAGGAGGGCGGTCCTGGCCCATGATGCCATCGCGGTCGAGGACTTCCGCCCGAAGTTCCTGGCCAGGACCACGATGGCCCGCAAGGCCGCGGACGCCGCCATCGGCGCCACCAAAGCAGCTCTGATCCACATGGGCCGCAAACACGGGCGGGACATCCGCCTGGTCCATCCCGCGCACACCACGATGGACTGCGCGCACTGCGATGCGAGAGCCAAGCATCGCCTGCCGCTGGGGGAGCGCACCTACACCTGCACCGCCTGCGGAAACACCTCCCCACGGGACAAGAACTCCGCTCGCGTCATGCTCGTCCGGGCTGGTCTCAACCCGGCTGGTGCCGATGGCACAAGACCTCCTGGAGCGCTGCTCCAGGGGGCGGCCTGAGCCAGGAATCCCCTCCCCTTCAGGGAGGGGAGGATTCAAGGGTGCTCATCCGCAGGTCCAGGATCTCCTCCGGAGGCCGCAGCGGCGGGAACTCCCCGTGGGTGCGGGACCACGCGGCCGACCATGCCTCCGGCAGTAGCAGCCGCCACGCCTCCTCGGCGGTCTCGGCGACGGCGACCGTGCCGGACAGCACCACATACGGTTCCGCCGACCGGGCCGAGGGCCGGAACCGCTCCCGGTACCGGTCGACCGTCCGCAGCATCGCGTCCTCGCCCCGCACGGCCGCGATGACCAGCGGCAGCCCGAACTCGGCCGCGTGATCGGCCCCGGCGCCGGTCGCCAGGACGAAGGCCGGCACCCGCAGCCCCTCGGCCGGCCGGGCGTGCACCTGCGGATGCGCCGTCTGCTCGCCCGTGAAGTAGCCGAGCAGCTCCGCCAGCCGGGCCGGGAAGTCCTCGGCGTCCTCCTTGCCCCGGCCGAGGGCCCGGCGGATCCCGTCGGTGAATCCGACCGACCGGCCGAGGCCCATGTCGATCCGGCCGGGGAAGAGCGACTCCAGGACGCCGAACTGCTCGGCGACGACGAGTGGCTGGTGGTTGGGGAGCATGACCCCGCCGGTGCCGACCCGGATACGGGAGGTGGCCGCGGCGACGGCCGCCGCCAGCACGGTCGGCGCCGAACCCGCCACGCCGGGCACGCTGTGGTGCTCCGACACCCAGAACCGGTGATAGCCCAGGGCCTCGGCCTGCTGCGCGAACCGCACGGTGTCGCGCAGCGACTGCTCGGGAGCCTGCCCCTGGCGGGTGCGGGAGCGGTCCAGTACGGAGAACCGGGTGGTGGCGAGTGCGGAGGTCACCTCTGCGTCAACGCCCGGGGGCCGTGAGGATTCCCGGGCGTTGACGGCGGTGAGCTGAGGGCCGGAGGGGGCAGTGGCGGCCTGAGGACCGGAAAGGGCGGGCGGCGGTATGAGGGCCGGAGCGGGCCCGCGGACGGCAGCGGGCCACCCACGGGAACGGCCCGTCGGTGGCCCGTGGCCGCTCCGCGGGCCCGCCGCTGCCGGGCCACGCCCAGCCGCCCAGCCGGACCGCCGCGCACCGCCGGCGCGGGCCCCCGCACGGGCCCGCGCCGGTCCCTGCTCACTCCGCGACGTGCACCGCGGCCCCGCCCACGTACGTCCGCACGCACCGGATGCCGTGCAGCTCCCGCGGGTCCACGTCGAACGGGTCGCGGTCCAGGACCGCGATGTCCGCGAGCCGCCCGGGGGCGAGGACGCCGGCCTCGTCCTGGTGGTTCACCCAGGCCGACCCCGCCGTGTACGCGGCGAGCGCGTCGGTGAGGGCGAGGCGCTGGTGCGGCACGAACGGGGGGCGGAGCACGGGCTCCCCCAGCTCCTCCGGCCAGATCTGACGGTTCACGGCGACGTGGATGCCGTGCATCGGGTCGGGGCTGGAGACGAACCAGTCGCTGCCCGCCGCGAGCATCGCGCCCGCCGCGTGGAGTGCGCCGAACGGGTACTGGAGGGCGCCGCGCTCCGCGCCGAGGAAGGGCAGCGTGAGGTCGTCCATGGCGGGTTCGTGGGCGGCCCACAGCGGCTGGATGTTGGCGGTGGCGCGCAGGGTGCGGAAGCGCGGGATGTCGTCGGGGTGGACGACCTGGAGGTGGGCGAGGTGGTGCCGGTTGCCGGTGTGGCCGTTGGCGGCGACGGCGGCCTCCAGCGAGTCCAGGGCCTCGCGGACCGCGCGGTCGCCGAGGGCGTGGAAGTGCATCTGGAACCCTTCGGCGTCCAGCCGGACCGCGGCCTCGCGCAGCAGGGCCGGGTCGACCATGGACAGCCCGCGGTTGTCGCCGGGGCAGCCGCACGAGTCCAGGTAGGGCTCCAGCAGGGCGGCGGAGAAGTTCTCCACCACCCCGTCCTGCATGATCTTCACGGTGCCCGCGGTGAACCGCCGCCCGCCCTGTGCGGCCGCCTTCGCCCGCCGCGCGATCAGCGACTCGATCTGCTCCAGGCCCGCCTCCCGGTCCCACCAGAGGGCGGCGCGGACGCGGGCGGTGAGCGAACCGTCGGCGTCGGCGGCCAGGTAGGTGTCGAGCGGGTCGGGGTAGCCGCCGTACGCGCCGACCAGGGCGTCCTGCCAGCCGGTGATGCCCAGCGAGTGCAGGAGCGTCTGCGCGGCGAGGAGTCCGGCGCGGGCCCGGTCGGGGGTGACCGGCGGGGTGCGGTCGCCGACCAGGCCCATGGCGCCCTCGTGCAGCACACCGGTCGGCTCGCCGTCCGCGTCGCGTTCGATCCGGCCGTCGGCCGGGTCCGGGGTGTCGCGGTCGATGCCGGCCAGGGCGAGCGCGCGGGCGTTGGCCCAGGCGGAGTGCCCGTCCCGCACCGGGAAGTACGAGGGCCGGTCCGGCACCACCTCGTCCAGCACGCCGCGCGGCGGGAGCCCGCCCGGGAACGCGTCGAACGACCAGCCGCTGCCGACGATCCACTCCTCCTCCGGGTGCGCGTCCGCGTACCCGCGGATCGTCCTGCGGTACGCGTCCACGTCCCGCCCGTCGGACAGGTCGCAGCCGAGCATCCCGAGGCCCGCGATCACCGGGTGCACATGCGCGTCGGTGAACCCGGGGAGCGCGAACCGTCCCTCCAGGTCGACGACTTCGGTACGGGGCCCGGCCAGCTCGCGGATCTCCCGGTCGCTGCCGACCGCGGTGATCCGGTCGCCGGTGACCGCGAGCGCCGAGGCGCGGTCGCGGGCCGGTCCGGCGGTCCAGACGGTGCCGTTGAGGAGGACGAGGTCGGGGGCGGTGCTCATGCGGAGACTCCAGGAGTGGTGGACGTGGACGGGGAGGTGGACGCGGATGCCGGTGCGGGGGCGGGCGCGAGCGGAGGCGCCGGCCGGGTGAAGTAGGCGGCCTTGCGGTGGTAGCGGGTCCAGAGAGCGGCCGGGACGCCGAGGAGGACGGTGCCGAGCGGGAGGGCCGTGAGGAAGCGCCCGTTCTCCGGGTCGACGGCCAGGTGGTCGACGGACGTCCACTGCTGGTACGCGACCAGGCCGCCGAGGAGGAGCAGCGCCGTCCCGCCGAGCGCGGGCAGCACGCCCACGACGAGGATGTCGCGCAGGCGCCCGCCGCGCAGCTCGTGCCGGAAGGTGACCACGCAGGCCCAGCCCCCGATGCCGTACAGCAACGACACC
This sequence comes from Streptomyces sp. bgisy100, assembly GCF_057709105.1. NCBI lineage: Bacteria > Bacillati > Actinomycetota > Actinomycetes > Kitasatosporales > Streptomycetaceae > Streptomyces > Streptomyces sp. bgisy100. Next base: position 19,881 of record NZ_JBYITE010000003.1, on the reverse strand, counting down.
AGGATGCCGACCGAGTTGACGACGGCCAGGACGACGTCGGAGAGCTTGCCGATGGCGAGCCCCGCCACGGAGAGGGCGACGGCGAGCCCCGCGGTGCGCAGGGTGGAGGTGACGGGGGTCCGGCGGGTCGGGTGCAGCCGGGCCCAGCTGGGGCCGAGCACCCCGTCGCGGCCCATCGCCAGGGTGAGCCGGGACCCGGCGATCACCGAGGACTGCATGCAGGCGACGGTGGCGGCGAGCATCGCGGCGGCCGCGGCGATCGCGCCGCCGGTTCCGTAGAAGGTGCGGGCGAGTTCGGTGATCCCGGCGAGCGGGTCGGCGAGCCGGCCGGGGGTGAGCGCGTGCAGGAAGCCGGCCGCGCCGACCAGGAACAGCGCCAGCGTGACCACGATCGCGATCAGGCCCGCCCGGCCCGAGGACCGCGCCTCGGCGTTCTCCTCGACCACGCTGAAGGCGCTCTCCCAGCCCCAGAACATGTACGCGGCGAGCACCGTCGCGCTGAACAGGGTGAGCGGGTCGGGGAAGGAGAACGGCGAGAACCACGACGCCTGCACCGGGGCGGCGTCCCCGCGGACGAAGGCGGTGCCGACGACGGTGAGGACGACCACTGCGGACAGCCCGAGCAGCACCGACTGCACGGCGGTCGCGTCCTGCACGCCGCGCACCGCGCCGATCACGATCAGGCCGGTCCACACCAGGCCGGTGAGGGTGACCGCGACCGTCGAATCCGTGTGGAACAGCCCCGCCTCGTCGGCGAGTTGGAGGGTGAACCGGCCGGTCAGCTGGCCCGCGTAGGAGAGGAACATGATGTTGGTGGCGACCGAGGTCCAGCCGGCGAGATAGCCGGTCCACGGGCCGAGTGCGCGGCGCACCCAGATGTACGCGGTGCCGCAGTTGGGGTCGCGGGCGGCGAGGCGGGCGTAGCCGCCGGACACCGCGAGGATCGGCAGCGCGGCCAGCAGGAACGCGGCGGGCAGCGATGTTCCGGCGACGGCGGCCAGGAAGCCGAGCCCGATGCCGAGCGAGACGGTGGGACTGATGTTGGCCAGCGCGATGATCACGCCGTGGTGGGTGCGGAGGGTCTTGTGGAACTCGTCGTGACGGGGGTCCTGGCTGTCGTCCATGCGCCGTCTCCTCGGTCCGGGGTGAGGGAAGGAAAGCGTCCGCCGAGCGATTAAGTCAACAGTGTGGGAAAAATATTTTCCGGACGGCGGCACGGGGTTGCCCGGGAGTGCCGTCGGCTGATCTCATCGGGTGCATGGCATCGGACGACACGGCCGCACGCGGCAGGGGGCGGCCGCCCAAGGTGCTGCTGGACGCGCCGATCATCGTGGACGCGGCCCTGGCGCTCTGCGACGAACACGGCGCCGAGGCGCTGACCGTGCGGAAGCTGGCGGCCCGGCTCGGTGTGGACCCGTCGGCCCTGTACCGGCACGTCGCGGACAAGGACGAGCTGCATCTGCTCCTGGCCGACCGGCTCTTCGCGGAGGTCCTGGAGTCCTTCGAGCCGACCCCCGGCGACTGGCGGGCGACCCTGCGCGATCTGGCGGTCGGCAGTCGCGATACGGCCCTGCGGCATCCGGCCGCCGCGGTCGTCGCCACCTACCGGACCACGCGGCGGCCCGCGGAGATGCGGATCGTCGAGCACATCCTGACGGCCTTCGCGGAAGCCGGCTGCGACCCCGAGCAGTCCGCCCTTCTGCACCGTGTTTACGGGGACTTCACCCTCGCCTGGTCCGGTATGGACGCCGCCTTCGCGACCCTCGACCCGGCGGCACAGGCGGGCGACGAGGCGGCCTGGACGCGTGACTACGTGGCGGTCGACCCGTCCAGCCATCCGGCGATCGCGCGCACCTCGGCCCACATGGCGACGATGACGGGCGAGCGGGTCTTCCGGGCGGCGCTGGAGGTGCTGCTGGACGGGCTGGAGGCGCGGACCGGGCGGACCGGGCGGACCGGGCAGGGCGGGCCGGCCGGTCGGAGCGGTCGGCCCGGCTGACGCAGGGCACCGGCGCGTCCCTTCGGAAGCGGTGCGGTCACCTTCGGCGTCTTGTGCTCTGATGCCTGCACGCGTGCCCCTGATGGTCGACCCGTCGCCATGACGGCGTCGACGCACTCCCGTGCTGCCGCTCGCCGAGCCTGTCGTGAACGTGGCCCGGATCGGTCCTTCGGCCCCGCCCGACAGGTGTCCGGACTCGGCCGATCTCCGGTGGGGGCCTCGTGGCCCGACCGCTCCGCCATTCCAACCGAGCATTCGAGGTCAGGGAGTTTTCGCAGTTCAGAGACGGTGGGAGCGTTCGAGCGTCCCCGATGGGCCGGCAGATCTGGTCAGGGGGCGGAGCGCGGAGCAAGCTTTGGTCATCCCCGAACGCCGCCGGCGGAGACCGGCCGGACGGCGTACCGGGCCATGCACCTGTGACGAATCGGATCAACCATGTCTGCCTCCATCGGGCGAAGCCGCCTGCCCGCGGCCACCACCGTCGTCGACCTCGCCGCATCCGGCCCGCGGTTCACCCGGGCGGCACATCCGTCGACCGTGTTACCGCTTCCGGCAGTCTCCCGGCGGCTCGCAGTCGCGAGCGGCCGGACCACGGCCCGGTTCGTCGCGCCCCCGCAGCGCCGCCGCAAGGCTCCGCGCCGCCACCGTGCCCTCGGGGCGCGGACGGGCGGACACCCCGTCACCACGGCCGATTCCCTCCCCGGGGACACCGGGGCGACACTCGACAAGATCCACCGCGGAGCCAGGGCTCACTAATATGACCCGAACGGGGCACCGCGAAGGGGCGACGTATGTGCGGAAGTGACTGCGCAACAGGTGAAGCAGGCAGGACAGGACTCTGTGAACGAGGGCTGAAGGCCTACGAGTCCGCGATCAACGAGGGCGGCGTCTCCGGGGGCGTCCCCGAGTGCGTCCTCGGGCTGGGGCTGCTGCGCCCCGACCCGGAACAGGCCGGCAGGTTTCTCGCGGTCTCCCCGGACGTCGCCTACGCCAACACGGCGCGGCCCATCGAACGCACGATTCAGGGCCATCAGAACGCGTTAGCCGATGTCCTGCTGGCCATCGACGGGATACGCCACATCCACAGCAAGGCCCACCGGCAGCGGGTGGCCCCGGTGGAGCTGCTGGACGATCCGGCCCTGATCGCTGCCGCGCTGGAGCGGGCCGTCCAGTCGTGCCAGGAGGAGCTGATCACCGCGCAGCCCGGCGGCGGCCGGTCGCCCCAACTGCTCAGGCAGGCACTGGAACGGGATCTGGAGCTCAACGAACGGGGCGTCGTGCAGCGGACGCTGTACCAGCACACCGTGCGGACGCACGGCCCCACGATGGCCTACATCGAGCGGGTGACAGAGGTGGGGGCACAGGTCAGGACGCTGGACGAGGTGTTCGACCGGGTCATCATCTGTGACCGGAGGATCGCGTTCATCCCGGGCGAGGGCGACCGCAGCGCGTCGGCGCTCACCGTGCGGCACCCCGGGCTGGTCAACTACCTGGCCACGATGTTCGAGTACATGTGGGCGCGTGCCCGGTCCGTCGACCCGAGGACCGTGACCCAGCGGTCCCCGCTCATCAGCAACGAGATTCGCAGCGCGGTGCTCCGGCTCATGGTGGACGGATTCACGGACGAGGCCATCGCCAAGCGGCTGGGCATGAGTGTGCGCACCGTGGCCACCCACATCAAGAAGACCTCGGACGCGCTGGGCAGCCGCAGCCGGCCCCAACTGGCCTATCTCATCGGCACCACCGGTCTGCTCTCCGGGCCGGGCAACTCACTGTCCGGTGCCGAGGAGCGGGAGGACCTGTGACCGCGTAGGGCCCCGGGCCGCGTCCGTGCGCGGACGCGGCCCGCCGTCCGCTCCGCGGCCCGCCCCCGCAGCGCCGCCGAAAGGCTCCGCGCCGCGGCCCGCCTCCATTCCGCGGTCCGTCCCCGCTCCGTCCCAGCGCCGCTTCTCGTTCCGGGGGCGCGTCCGCATGCGGCTTCTCGCCCGTGGGCCGCGTCCCCGCTCTCTCTCCGCGCCCCCGTGCCCCGCCCGTGCCCGGCCTGCGCGAACCGGCCTTCGCTGCATGGGGATCGGCCGTCACGACGCCGGAGCGGGTGCGGGTGAGTCCCGGAGAAGCGGCGCTCCCGGCCGTGTACGACCCGCCCCGACCCGGGACGGACCCTGCACTCCTGTCCGTTATGTTCCACTTGCATTGATTGGGTCACCTCTTGTCGGCCCTTCATGATTCGGCAATGCAAGTCCTCGCCATTTCCTCTTCGGGTCATGAGCGGGGCCGTCCGGATATCGTCAACGACGCGACATCGAACGAGAAAAAGAAATGTGGGATCTCATGCGCAACCTTTTCGCAGTGGCTTGCATCTTCCTTCTGGCGATAGTTGGCCTGTCCACGCAGAACCTGCACCCGGACAATTCTTCGGCACTCCGGGCCGCCGGCAACCAGTCGGACGACTCCGCCTGGGGCTGAGAGCCGCTGACGCAGTGAGTCGCCCGGTACGGGGAGAGACGGCCCACGGGTTCGCAGAGGGCTTCGTGACCGGTTCCGCGGCCCCGGCGGACGGCGGTACGCCGACGTCGTGCACGCGGACGGAGTGTCCCGGCAGCGCCCGGACCACCGCTCCTGGAACCCCTGGCGCGGCGCCGCGGCGGAGTCCGCTCACCCCTGGACTAGCCCGCCCGGCCCCTCCGGCAGCATCGCCGCCCCCGTCGTTCGTACGCGGGCGAGGCCGGCGGCCGGAAGGCAGGAACGCTCCTGGAGGAGAGCCTCACAGCAACAGCAACAGCCATCCCGACGGGGCGAACAAGGAGGACTGATGCCGACCATAGAGTTCTTCGGCTCATCACGCGAGGAACGGGACGCACTGGAGCAGCGGGTGCGCGGGCTCCTGGCGGGAGAGACGTTCCGCGAGGATTGCGTTTTCGTCACCGCGGCGGATTCCCGCGTCCTCGACTGGCAGGGCCGCAGCCGCCCGTTCATCCGCGTCAGCACACGGTCCGAGGCGCGCGCCGACCGCTTTCGGAAACTGCTGCATCACACCTGCGATCTCGAAATCGTCCGTATCGACTTCCGGCCCAAGGCCGATGGTTCACCAGATGAGGGGCAGCACAATGGATGAGGGATTCGAGCTCCGGCTCATCGAGGCACTGCAGCCCGTCCGTGGCTTCGCGCTGGCGCAGGGCCTCTACCACCTGTTCAGCAGCGGGCTGTACGACCGCATCGCGGAGGGCCCGCAGGCGGTACCCGAACTGGCCGCGTCCCTGGAACTCGACGCGTCGCGCACCGCCGGATTCCTGCGGTACCTCGCCAACGAGAACTACGTGGCGCTGAGCGGCGACACCGTGACCCTCACGGAGCACGGGCGTGCCCTCGGGCCGTACCGCCCGTGGTACGAGCTGCTCATCGGCGGCTACGCGCAGACGTTCCAGCAGATCACCGACGTCCTGCGGGGCAAGGGCTACGCCTCCCGCGACGGCCGGCTCGTGGGCATCGGCAGCTGCGGCATGAGCGCCTACGACGCGCTGCCGCTCGTCCGTGAGCTGATGTCCGACCTGCCGGCCGCGCCGGCCGCCGTCGTGGACCTCGGCTGCGGCGACGGCACCTTCCTCACCGGCCTGATCGGCGACTCCGGCACCGTCACCGGCATCGGGGTCGACCCGTTCGCCCCGGAGGAGCGGGGAACCGACGGGCTGCGCTTCGTCCGCTCCGGCGCCACCGACTACGTCCGCGACACCGTCGCCCCGGACGCGGAGCCGGACTCCTCGCGGCTCTGTCTCGCCGCGTTCCTGCTCCAGGAGATCCTGGAGCAGGAAGGCCGGGGCGCGGTGGTGGAACTGGTCCGCGCGGCCCTCCGGCACTCCGGCCATCTCGCCATCGTCGAGGTGGACCACCGCCCCGCCGACCCGCAGGTCATGCGGCACGGCCTCGGTCTGGCCTACTACAACCCCTACTTCCTCCTGCACGTCCTCACCGAACAGAAGCTGGAGACCGACCGGTTCTGGCAGGACCTGTTCGAGGAGGCCGGCGCCGCGGTGGTCTCGCGGCGGGTGGCCGACCCGTCCGTGGACTCCACCGGCCTGGAGATCGGATATCTGCTGACCCGGCAGGAAGGTGCCGCACAGTGAGCCTGACGCCGCTGGGGCAGCGCCTGGCGACGGTCGCGGCCTCGCCGGAGGAGCCCTGGGAGATCCTGGCCGAGAACGTGCCCGTCTGGCCCGAACCGCCCGGCCTGCAGACGGTCGGCTGGGAGCTGGACGCCCAGTACCCCCCGAGCCAGGGCACCGACGAGCTGCTGGAGGCGCTGTGCCTGCGGCAGCGGGAACAGGGCGTCGACGTCGGCGCCGACTCGCTCCTGGTGACCAACGGCGCCTTCGACGGGCTCGGACTGATCGCCCGTCACCTCTTCGGGAGCGGTGTGCGGCGCGCGGTGTGCGGTGGCCCCGTCCTGCTGAGCGTCGCCGACCTGCTGGGGTCCGTCGGGCTCGACATGGAGGTGCTGGACTGGCCCGCCCTGGTCGGGGAACGCTCCTGGACCGCCCTCGGCCCCGGAGACCTGCTCTACGTCAACTCCCCGCACAACCCGACCGGCGTGTGTCTGGACGAGGCGACGGCCCGCGACCTGCTCGACGCGCAGCGGCAGCTCGGCTTCACGCTCGTCCTGGACCTGGCCTACGACTCCTTCGTCCAGGACCCCGCGGCCTGCGCCACGCCGCTGGCGCTGGTCGAGGACTGGCGCGGCGTCTACGGCCTGAACAGCTTCTCGAAGAACTACGGCGCCCCCGGGCTGCGGGTCGGCTGGATCACCGGCGAACCGCAGGAGGTGGCCTCGCTCACCGCGCGCATGGAGTGGGAGCGCATCGCCGTGTCGACACGGGCCCAGAACCAGGCCGCCCAGCTGTGCAAACTGGGCAACCAGTCGCTGACGGAGCGGGTGCGGACCGGTCACCGGCTGGTGCTCGACTGGGCCCGGGTGCACGGCATGCGGGTCTCCGCCCCGCAGGGCGGTACCCATGTGTGGGTGGACCCCGGGGTGCCCGACGTGGAGGTGCTGGCGGACGTGCTGATGGCGGAGCACCGGCTCGTCGTCACCACCGGCGCCCACTACCACCCGGCGGACCCCCGCCACATCCGGGTGCCGACCGGTGTCGACCCCGCTGTGCTCACCCGGTCCCTGGAGACCATCGCCGCCGTCGGCGTGCGGCTGCGCCGTACCGCGACGGCCGGCTGACCGTCGCGGCCGGCCCGCGGGGTTCCGCGGTGCCGGGCGCAACGGCGCCCCGGACCCACTCCGGTGGCCTTTGCCCGAATTTGGGAACGCTGCATGTTCCCGCAATGCAGATTGCCCGGCCCGCGCATTCCGGCCGCCCGCCCCGGCGCGCGGCTACGGTGAAGCAGAACCGGCCGATAGGTGCCCGGACCTGCATCGTGGCCTCATTTGCGATTCCTTTCCCTGAATACGCGCCGACATCAGTGCGTCATTTCCCGCAGTGATCCTCGAGAGTAAGGACAGATCGTGAAGCATCCCGCCCAGCCCGCAGCACCGGACATCGCCGTCAAGGACTCCGACGGCGAGAAGACCCTGTACATCGACGGTTCGCAGGCCATGCAGGAGTGGGAAGCGCCGCTGATGCGCCGCTCGGCCGAGGTCCTGTGCCGCGACGGCGGCGTATTCCTCGAGTGCGGCCTCGGTTTCGGCCTTTCCGCCGTGGCGATCGCGGAGCAGCCGAACGTGAAGAAGCACACCGTCGTCGAGGTCTACGACGAGGTGATCCAGGACTTCAAGAAGTCGGCCCCGAACCTCCCCGGCAACCTGGAAATCGTCCACGCGGACTTCTTCGAGTACATCGAGTCGATCCCCACCGGGACCATCGACGGAATCATGCTCGACCCCTGGCTCCCCAAGGCGATGCGGGACGACGCCGAGTGGTGGGACACCCTCATGCGTGAGCAGATCACCCGCGTCCTCGCCCCCGGCGGCCACTTCATGTCGTTCTTCGTGACCGAGCCGAAGCTCGAACCGCGCTGGGAGCCGTACTTCGACGAGATCCTGATCGAGCGGCACGCCTACGACAGCTACTCGACCACCAGCTACCTGGAGGGCAGGCCGTCCGGCATCGCCTATCTCCAGCGCTTCACCAACCGTCACTGAATTCAAGGAGAAAGAGCATGTCGATCCACTTCACCGGGGTGGCGAGCGATGTCGAGGTCAACATCGGCGGCAAGGCGAAGTACCGGGTACTCGCCGTTTCCTGGGACGACGAGAAGAACCTTCACCGGTACCTGATCATCGCCAAGGAGCGGCCGATCTGGGTGCCGGAGAGCGACGTCACGGCGTTCTTCCCGGCGCCGGTGACCGAGTAGCGGCGGGGACCGGAAGCCGGTCGGCCGGCCCGTTCTCCCACGGGCCGAGGTCGTGACACATGCGGCGGGGGCGGTGAGCAGGACGCCCCCGCCGCCTTCCTGTGTGCGACCGGTCCGCCCGCTCCTGCCGCACCCGCCCGCACTTCCCGGAAGGGCTCCGTTCCGGATGAGCTCCGTCCCGGAAGAGCTCCTTTTTCCGGAAGAGCGACGACTCGACGAGGATGACCACCATGCCAAGTTCACCGACCGAGGTATCCACGACACTCTTCACGCCCGTCGACGAGGAGGCCGCCTACGCCGAAGCCGTCGCGCGGTTCCTCGGCTCACCGTGCCCGGAGGCCGTTCCGGTGTGGGTGGGCGGCCGCGCCGATCTGCTCTCCGCCGTGCGGCTGGCCGCCGGGCTCTACCACGGCATCGCCCGGCCGGAGCCGTACGCGCGGGGCGTGCTCCTGGGCGGCGACGAACTCCCGGCGGGACTACGGGCCTTGATGGCGCCGCTGGCCCTCCAGTGGCTGGACGAGAAGGAGCTGAGCGCCGAGCTCCTGCAGAGCGCCCCCGGCGGACGGTCCCTGCTGGTCGTGGCGGCCTACCCGCGGCTGACCTCGGACCCGGTCCTGGAGATCGTGCGGCGGGCCCGGCCGGGCGAGGGCCGACGGGTGGCGTTCCTGACGGGCCGGGACGCCGCGTCGCTGGCGTGGTTCACCGCCAAGCAGTTCTGCCGCCCCGCCCCCGGCGTCGACGCCTCGGGCCTGTTTACCTCCACCGACCGCCCGGAGGCGCTCGGTGCCGTGGAGGTCTACGACGACCGCGCCCTGGAACGCCGGGACATCGGCGCCGAGCTCCTCGGGAGGCGGTGGCGGCGGGTGCTCCTCCAGGGGCACGGGCGCGACGACTCGGTCAATCTCGCGGACTTCACCGTCTGCGGGCTCAACTCCGAAGCGCCCCGCCGGCCGGATCTGCTCGGGCCGCGCTGCGCCTACGGGCCCGACTGCTACAAGCCCAACGAGAAGCTGATCCCCCTGAACCGGGTCTCCGCGGTCGAGATCGTGCTGAGCTCGTGCAACAACGGTCCGTTCGCCGACGCCGTGGCCTACGACCCCAAGTACCAGCTGATGCTCAACGCGATCGACGGCGCGGCCCGGGACGTCGTGGCGGCGCCCACCGTGCACGACTCGGCCCGCCCCGAGAACACGGCCTGGATGAACGCGGTGGCGGCCGGTTCCCCCTCCGTGACCGGTCTCAACACCGCGATCTCCGGCGCTCAGCCGGACCCCGCCTACTGGCACTTCGGCATGGCCGACGACCGGGGCAGCGAGCCCCGCCCCGTCCCGCAGGTCCCCGACCCGCTGGTGCTCTCCACGTCCGCCCGGCTGACCGCGTACCTCGCCGGCGGCCTGCTTCCGGAGCGGCACGCACTGCGTCCGCGGCTCACCAGATTCGCCGGCAAGGTGGAGCGCTGGGTCACCCGGCAGGCGACGGCCGCGGAGGGCGAGCAGGCCATCCTGCGGGCGCTCTCCGACGACCTCCAGTCCCTCGACCACGTGATCAGCCGGCAGATCGTGGAGAACCCGGAGACCGAGTTCACCGACTGCCACGCCCACTTCGGCCTGCGCAGCGCGGTCGCCCCGGAGTCCGTCTCCGAGGTGCGGTGTCCCTGCGGCCGGCCGGCCCGGCAGTTCGTGAAGCGCGCCCTGGTCCCCACGGCGCTGGACACGGTCTGCACCGTCTGCATCCGGTGCGGCGACATGGCGTACCGGACCGACGGCGCGCCCGAGGTGCGGGTCGAGGCAGCGGGCGAGGAGGTGCGGGCGGGGGAGACGCTGCACGCTCGCGTCCGGGTGCGGTCCGAACGCCGCGGGCCCGTGAGGATCGGCATGTTCGTCCCCCGTCACCTGCGCTCGGACTGCACCGTGACGCCGTCCGCGAGCAAGATCCGGGCCGCCGCCGGGCAGTGGCACGAGGCGGAGTTCTCGCTCGCCGTCGACGCCGGAGCACACCCGCAGGCGTACTACTTCACGGCGTTCGCCGTTCAGGACCTCGGCCTGTCGGTGGCGCGCTGGGACTTCGGTGTCCTCCCGGCCGGCGGGTCCGCGGAGCGCTGAACGCCCTGGGGCATCGGCGTCCTTCCGCGGGCCTGCCCGCGGAACGCCGAACACCGTCCCGGAAGCCGGACCGGCTTCCGGGACGACGCATGCGTGCCCGCTCCCGTCAGGCCGTGGTGTCCACCACCCGGCAGGAGGCGGCTTCGGGCGCTCCGACCTGGACGAGGTGCCCGTCGAAGCCGCCGCCGATGAGCATCTGACAGATCTCCGGTGCCAGGTCCTCGCCTTCGACGACGAGGGCCCGTAAGGACGCGAAGCCCCCCGCTTCCGCGCGTACCCCGTGCCGCAGGGCCTCGGCCGGCAGCGCCAGTGCGGTGACGCCCCGCCGGCTCAGCTCCTCCCGCAGCCCCCGTTCCAGCAGACACGCCAGCGACGGCAGCACCACGAGGTGCGCCCCGTGGGCCAGCCCGACCCACAGGGACAACTCCACGGCGGACAGCGGCACATCGCCGAAGTATCCGAACCGTTCGCCCCGCAGGTCCGGGCTGTTCCGCTCGTCGGCCCACGCCTCGACCTGGGCCAGGACGTCCGTGTGGTCCACGATCAGCGCCCGGCGGGCCGCCCCGGCCCGCGCCGCCGGAGCGACGACATGCGAGGCCGTGGCCAGGCGCGGGTTGGGCGGCGCGTGGTGCGCGGCGGTGTCCGGGCCGGCCTCCGCGAGCGGGATGACGACCACGCGCGGACACTGCTGGGACGGCGGCGGGGGCGTGTCCGTCAGACAGCGGGTCGCACCGGCCATCCGCATCGCCGGCGCGCTCGGGCCGGCCGGATCACAGGTCTCCACCGTCACCAGGACGGCGCCCCGCTTGAGGATCCCCAGGACGGCCGCCCAGCTGCCGGGGGAGTGGGCCACGCACAGCGCGACCCGGTCGCCGGGCGACACGCCGTGCAGCAGGAGCAGCCCGGAGACCGCGTCGGAGAGCTCGTCCAGCTCCCGGTAGGTCAGTGCGCCGTCGGCATCGCTGACCGCGGGCTGCTCCGTGTGCTCCGCCACGGTCCGGGCGAACAGCTCCGGCAGGGTAGTGACGTCGTCGGGGACCGTGGCCGTCGTCATGTCGTCACGGGCTCCGTTTCGATGGTGAAGTGCTCCAACACATTCTGCATCCGCCGCTCGACCTCGGCTACGGTGGCGCCCGCGACATGCGCGAATCCCGACGAGGCGTGGGAGGCGCGCGGCGGCGCCGCGACGTCCCCGACGGCCAGCTTCAGCTGCACGCCCAGGACCCCGGGCAGCCGGAGCAGCTCCTCCTCGGTGCTGAGGCTCACCACGCGTCCCGGCGTCACCGGCAGCAGCAGGTCGCCGACGGCCTGGTTCTCCGCGTAGGTGAGGTCCGGGGTCCGGCCGAGGTAGGTGTCGAGCGTCGCGCGGTGGATGTCGAAGCCGCGGGACAGGCCGTGGTTGGCCAGCACCTCGCAGCCGGTGATCCGTGCGGCGGCCTCGCCCACGCACAGCGTTCCGTCCTCCATCAGGAAGCACTCCGCGTGGAAGTAGCCGTGGTCCAGGCCGAAGCCGTCCACCAGCTCCTGGCACACCGACCGTACGTCCAGCGGCAGTTCCTCGCCCGGGGCGTAGGTGATGTTGGCGTTGATGGCCCCTTCCAGGACCTCCAGGATCGGCACCGGGTTCAGGGACAGGTAGGCGTCCACCACCTTGCCGCCGAAGACGAGCGCACACAGCTGGTACTCCGTGCCGCGTATGTACTCCTCGGCCATCCACCGGCGGTCGGGCGCCAGTTCCGGAACGTGTCCGAGCTCGTCCGGGCCGTCGATCCGGTACGTCCCGATGCAGGCGAAGGAGTCCATGGGTTTGACGATGACCGGCCACCCCTGCTCCTCGGCGAACCGGCCCACCTCGGCGAGCGACTCGACCCTCCGGTAGGCGGCGCACCGCAGCCCGAGCTCGGCGAACCGGTCCTTCATCGCCGTCTTGTGCCGGACCCACGCCACTTGCTGCTGCGTGAGGTGCGGCAGCCCCACCAGCGCGGCGAACGGCTGGGCCACTTCCTGGTGCGGCTCCTGGGGGTTGCAGAAGTAGGTGGGCACGTGCTCCAGCGTGCCGACCCAACTCAGGTAGCGCTCCGCCTCCTCGGCGAGACGGTCGTCCTCGGCGAGGAACACCGGCAGATGCGCCGTACGGTCCAGGTACTCCTGCGGCAGGTCCTTGAGGGCCGAGGTGAAGCGCAGCAGCACGATGTGCACGTCGTCCCGGTCCAGCACGCTGCGGGCGAAGGTGGAGGGCCTGCCGTCCACCAGCAGCACTACCGGAAGCGCGGATGTCTCGGGGGCTGAGCTCGTCATGAGGGACTCCAGTTCATGGGCGGATGGGGATGCCGGCTCGGTGCCGGCCCGGGCGTCGGCCGAGGGGCCGCCCCGGGGCGGGTGCGCCGGAGACCGGTGGTGACGTCGATGCGCGTCACGCGGCGTCGGGCGCCGTCGTGGCGGGGCAGGCGGGGACTGCCGCCCGTGCGCCACGTTCCGTCTGTCGTCGGCCGGTGGGGCGGGCGCCACCGGTGTCGATGGGAAATCCGGGAGGGGGCCGCGTCGTCAGCCCCGTTTGTGTCTCCTCATGTGTCCCGTTCCAGGGAGGCCGGCTCCGCCGTCGCGGCGCCGGACGGCTCCTCCTCGGCCACCGCCGCCATCCGGTGGCGTACGACGCAGGCCAGCAGGGTCGCGCAACCGCCGCTCAGCACGCCCAGCACGAATCCGGCGTGCCAGTCGAAGCGGCCGATCAGCACCCCGGCCGCCTGCGAGCCCACCGCGCCACCGCCGGTGGTGGCGGTCAGCACCCAGGTGAAGGCCTCGGACACGGTGCCCTGCAGCGCGGCCGAGCCGACCAGTTCGTACAGGACGGCGGTCAGCGGGGCGATCGAGGCGCCCTGGAACGCCATGGCCACCGCCATCGACCAGGTGTCCCAGGCGAGCAGGGGACCCGCGGCGGCCAGGGTGAAGGCCGCACTGGCCACCGGCAGCTGATGGCCCTTCGACGCGGCGAAGGACCGGCTGCCGAACCACAGCCCGCCGATCGCCCCGCCGACGCCCGAGGCGCCGAACAGGAACCCCACATCGCCTGCCGATCCGTGCTCCTTCGCGAAGGCGGCCAGTGCCAGGTTGAGCACCCCGAGGGTCAGCGCGGACAGGGCGAGCAGCAGAAGCAGGATCAGCAGCGGCCGCGAGCGCAGGGCGCCCAGCAGATCGCGGCGCGCGACCGGCTCGGCCTTCCACTGCCGGGAGGCCTTCGTGGTCGCGAGGCCCAGGCCGCCGAGGCCGGACAGCACCCCGCCCACCACGGTGGCCGTGCCCGCGTCCCCCACCGCCAGCAGCAGGCTGAGCAGCAGGGGCCCGCCGATGACGAAGAGTTCGGCGAGAATGGACTCCAGCGAGTACGCGGTGGAGCGTTCGTCCCGGCTCAGCGGCAGGGTGCTCCACAGCGCCCTGATCACCTGGCTGACCGGGGGGATCGTCCCGCCGGCCAGGAAGGCCAGCACGAGCTCCACCGCTCTCGGCCCGGACGCCGCGTACACCGAGCCCGCGAGGGCCAGCGGATGCACGATCGCCGTCAGCACCAGGACGGGTGGCTGGCCGTGCCGGTCGATCCGGCGCGCGATCACGGGACCGAGCGCGGCCGTTCCCACGGTGTACGCGGCCAGCACCAGTCCGGCCGAGGCGTAGCCGAGCCCCGTGTCCAGAAGGTGGAGTGTCAGCGCGAGGCTCACGAGATACAGCGGCAGCCGGCCGACGACACCCCACAGCACAGGGCTCTGCACGAGGCGGTGGCGCAGCAGATCGGTGAACCGGGAAACGCCTGAGGACACGTCTCTTCCTTCGACGAGGCGGGGATGCGGTCGGGAGCGCACGGCGGCAACGGCCCGTCTCCCGCGACCGGACGGCGCCGGAACGGGAGTTGCCCTGAAGGGGCATCGCGGGAAGCCGGCGAGGTCCGCGCTGCGGGAAAGCTACAACGCGGCCAGAACGGCTGCCACTTCCTTGGCCGCCTGGGCCTGGGCGCTCTCGTCCAGCTCCGGGGCCAGCGGCAGGCAGAGCGTCCGCCCGAGCAGGTGGCGCGTGGTGCGGAAGCCGTCCCGGCTGACGGGGCGGTAGCGCTCCGACCCGTCGTCGAGGTTCCACGGGAACCCGTCGGCGTAGATCGACACCCGGTCCCGCACCACGGGGTGCTCCGGCAGGAAGTACTTGTCCAGCGTCCAGCACGGCAGGCCGCGTTCGGTGAGCTCGGTCAGCGCCCGGTCCCGCAGCTCGCGCGACTCCAGCTCGATCCGGACGCTCACCTTCACGTCCCCGTCGGTCCGTGTCACCTGGCGGATGTCCGGGCGGTCGGGCAGCGCCTCGGAGGCGAGCCGGTGATGCCGCTCCAGGCTCGCCAGGATGCCGTCGAGGTGGCGGAACTGCTGGAGCTGGACCGCGGCCACCGCCTCGTTGGCGCAGAAGTTCTCACCGTAGAACGCGCCGTCCCGCCAGGCCGGGTACTTGCCGTGCTCCCGGTCGGAGCCGTGGTCGTGGTACGAGCGCAGCAGCTCCCAGTCGTCGGGGTCCCGGACGACGACGAGTCCGCCCTCGCCCGAGGTGAGCACCTTCGCGTGGTGGAAGCTGAAGGTGCCCGCGTACCCGACCGTGCCGGCGTGACGGCCGTCGGCGTGCCGGCCGCCCATCGCCTGGGCGGTGTCCTCGATCAGGTAGGGAACGCCCTGGGGGAGCGGTCCGACCATGCCTTCCATATGCGCGACGATCACCCGCTGCGCGTCCGCGGGCAGCAGGGACGCGTCCAGGGCGAACCGCTCGTCCACGTCCACCGGCACCGGCACGAGACCGCAGGAGAGCACGGCGCCGGCGACGGCGACGAAGGTGACGGCCGGGATGTGCACCGGATCGCCTGCGGAGGGCCGGGTGCCCATGAGGGCCAGCCGCAGGGCCTCGGTCCCGTTGTGGACCGCCAGCGCCCTGGTGGCGCCCAGCCGCTCCTGGACCAGTTGCTCCAGCCGGTTGGACACACTCGGGCCCGAGGAGATGTACCGGAAGAGCGACTTGCCCTCGACGGCCTGCCGGAGCTCCGGCATCTCGCTCCAGTCGAGGTAGTTGGCCCCGTAGGGCAGGGTGCGCAGCAAGGTGACTCCAAGAGATCGGTGGGGGCGCCGCGTCGGGCACGTCGGCGGCCCCGGTTCACATGGGGGCGAGCAGCAGCTGACGGACTCTGCGGGCGATGCGCTGTCCGCCCCGCCGGTCGTCGCCGGCCGCCTGCTGAGCGGTGTCGGCCCAGCGCGCCAGCTCCTCCGGCGCGTCCAGGGCGCCACGCAGAGCTTCGGCCTCGGCCGTCCGGTGGGCCGGGTCGCCGCTCAGCACGACCAGGGGCGCGCCGGCGGAGCCGAGCACGTCCGCGGCCTGCTGCTGGACGGCGCCGGACGGGGGCAGCACGGCCAGCGGGATCCGCGCCGTCTGCGCCAGCGTCACGCCCGTGAGGGCCGGTGAGGAGACCAGCAGGGACGCGTCGGCCAGGGCCCGTTCGGCCTCCGGACCGGCGTCCGTGAACACCGTGGTGTCCGGCAGCAGCGCCGTCACCGCGTCGGCGAGCTGCGTGCTCCCCGGGCCGGACAGGTGCACGGCGAAGGCCGGGTGGCCGGCGTCCGTGAGCGCCGCCCCGGCGTTGCGGAGGAGACGGGTGCAGTCCTCCGCCGCTGCCGCGTCCGGCACGGCCAGCCGGATCAGCGCGCCACGGCCGTGGCGGGCGCGGACCGCGCGGGGCGGTGCGACCGTCCCCGCCCGGTGCACGCCGCGTTCCGGTGCGTCCGGGAGCCAGCCGGGCCGGTGCAGGCACCGGATCCGGGCGGAGGGCCAGCCCTTCGCGGGCGGAACCCCGGTACCGGACACGAAGACCACCGGGGTGCCCGCCCGCTCGGTGTGCTCCGCGAGAGCGGTGTCGTCACAGATGACCGCCACGTCGGCCCGCGCGTCCGGCGCCTCGGTGCCGGAACCCGCCTCCGAGCCGTCCACCAGCTCGACTTCGGTCAGGTGGGCGCAGATCCAGCGGAGCACGGTCTGCGATTCGGGGTCGCCCGGCAGGGCGGCCGTCAGGACCTTCAGTCCCGTCCCCGCGGGCGTGAGCCGTGTCCCCATGGGTCAGTAGCTCCATTCCGGGACCGCGCCCATCCGGGCGAGATCGTCGCTGTAGCCGGCGGCGGTGGCGGAGCAGCCGTCGCACAGGGTCGGGCCGTTCACCTTGAACGCGTCGGCGTGCTCGCGGAACACCGGACTGTTCAGCTCCACCTTCCCGGAGCCGCCACGCAGCGGGGCGCCACCGGGGCCGGCGTCGTCCTCGGAGTGCGGCAGGCAACTGCAGGAGAAGGCGCGGCCGTTCTTGCCGTCCAGGTAGATGACGTCGTCGGTCACCAGACACAGCGGCCCGGAGGGACGGGGAGTGATCGACTCCTCGAAGTAGGCCTTCTGCTCCTCGGGGGTCTCGCCGTAGAACCGCTTGCCCAGCGGAACCAGCGTCGTCCCGGGGTCGGCCCGGTAGATGGGCTCGCACGCCTCCAGGACATCGGCGGGGTCGGGATAGGTGATCTCCCGGCCGAGCTTGATGGCCGACAGCTCCCACTGCTTGACGCCCGCCTCGGTGAGCACGCGCTGGAGCTCGGGCATCTGGTCGTAGTTGTGCGGGCCCACCACGCTGTTGACCCGGGGGAGAATGCCCAGGTCCCGGGCCCGCTTCAGGCCCTCCAGGCCCGCGTCGAACATGCCGGGGGAGCGCCGGTACACATCGTGCGTCTCCCCGGAGGAACCGTCCAGGCTCAGGATCACCTGGGCGAGGCCGGCCTCCGCGAGCCGGTCCACGAAGCGCGGCAGGAACATGCCGTTGGTGATGAGGGACATTCTCATCCCGTGCTCGGCACCCATGCGCACGAGTTCCAGGACGTCGCGGTGCATCAGCGGCTCACCGCCGGTGAACCGCACATATCCCACCCCGGCCTCGATCGCCTCCGGCAGCAGCTCGGCGAAATCCTCGGGTGAGAACCGGTAGGTGTCACGGGACAGCGCGTATTCACACATGAAGCAGTCGGCGTTGCACGCCTCAAGGATGCGAATGAACAGATACTTGTTCCGAGGGGTCTTCATGGTTCCCTACTTTCAGGCGACAGCGGCCGCGGCCCAGCGGGACAGAATTTCGTCCGCAACACGCTCGGCGCCGCCGAAGTCCTGGGCGATGCGAGCGAAGGACGGGGCGCCGTCCGCGAGCAGCGCGAGGCCTTTTTCGAGGTCGGTGGTGAGCTCACGGGTCACGACGTCGCGCAGATGGTTCGCGCAGGCGGTGGCCAGGCGCGCACGGATGCGCTCCACCGCGTACTCCTCGCCCTCGCGGTGCCACGCGTCGATGCTCGCGCGGGTGAGCACCTGGAGGGGCCAGGAGGTACGCAACTGCGCGGAGCAGGCGTGCTCGACCAGATCTCCGTTGAGTACCTGGCTGAGGTTCTGAGGCGGCAGCAGCACCGCGCTCCGGCCGACCGCCGCGATCTCCAGGATGGTGGTCAGCCCCGGTGAGGTCATGATCCGTCCGGCGCTGAGCAGCAGATCGACGAACTCGTCGTGAGCACACCGCCGGACGTCCACGGTCATCGAGCCGGGCGAGGGCACCACGGTGTCCGGCGCCAGATTCCCGGTGATGACCACCCGCTCGACGCCCACCGCCGACAGCGCGTCGAGCGCGGGCCCGAGCACCAGCCGCTGATACGAGTCATCGGTACTTCCGGTGACCGGGGAGTGCAGCCCACCGAGGTTCAGCACGGCGAGACCGGCATCCCGGCCGGTGGCCGTGTCCTCCGCCCGGAGCGCCGCCCGGGACAGGCCGGCGGAGTCGGGCACGATCGGCGGAACCCAGGTCAGGTTCCGCACCCGGCCCAGTGCCGACTCGGCGGCGGGCGGCAGCGGCAGCGTGCGCTGCGCGCAGTAGAGCTCGACGTCCCCGGGCACGGGGTCGTGCTCGGTCCACAGGAACGGCAGGCTGTCCACGTAGATCACGGGGCAGCCGGCGTTCTGCAGAGCCGTGGCCAGCTCCGGGTCCAGGACCACCAGCGCCAGATCCGGCGCCAGTTCGGCGACCAGCACATCCACCGCGTGGGCGTCCGAGGCGTCCACGGTCCGCCACCGGGTGATGCCCAGACCGCCGAGGACCGGTCGCCCCAGCTCGGTGCCGATGCCGGTGACCTCCAGCTCCGCCCGCGAGCCGAGGGCCCGCAGCACACTGGAGAGTTTGCCTGCGCTTCCCCACCCGAAGTTCACCCCGGAGGCCAGGATCCGCAGGGGGCGCGCACCTGCGCGCACCTGTTGGTCAGACATGGCCGATGGGCTGCTCGGCCGCCTCGTAGCCGTTCGGGAGCGAGGTCTTCGGGTAGCCGGCGACCGGCTCGGTCACCCGCGGACTCCTCGGCGAGGCGGCCGCCTTCTCCACGGTGGTCATGATGTCGGCCAGGCTCTCCTCGGTGAGCTCCTGCGGGAGCCGGCACCGCGTGGTGCTGGTGACCTCACCGATCCCGGCCACCAGGGCGGGTGCGGAATCGCCCTCCTGGAGCAGGACGATCGGAACTCCCAGTGCGGACGCCCAGCCCATCTCGATCATCACGCCGGGAGACGGCGGATCCCCGACGATGACGCACATGACATCGGCGTTCGCCACGGCGAGGAAATCCGCCGGTGTACAGATCTCGGGTGCAAGCCAGGCTTTGCCCCACTGTTCATTCTGGTGCGCGTTGAATACCGCGTGTCCTCGGTCAATGAATGCCTGACGAAGCGTCTGCAGGTATTTCTTACGACCCGGGTCCAGCTCTCCGGTGGACCAATCCATCCACTGCGTGTAAGGAGCAGCGAGAAAGACATACGACATGTGCCTGACACCTCCGTCCTTTTCTGCCGCCGTTCGCGGATGATCAGGACATCCCGTCCCGCCTGTCGGGGACAAGAGGGGAATGCGGGCATGACTCTGCAGGGCACAACATGAAGGGGGGACGCATACCCGGAATTGACCATGCAGCAGACGAATCGGACACATGGGGGGCCGGGCGTTCCCTACCTGCTCCCATGAACGGGCACTGAAAGACTACGAGTTCGCGACCGGCCGCACTCCTGGTCGGCGCTCCCGGCGCGGCTGCGGGCCTGAGTCGGCCCGTCCTCAGACGCCCGGGAGTGGACCGGTCCGCCCTCCGGCTCGGGCCCGGCAGCGGGACCTGTCCGCGCGGAACCCGCCACGGCGAGTGGTGCGCTCGCCGACGGGGCCACTGACCCCAGCGACCGATGCCCTGAGGACGGGTCACCGGCGGTAGAGGGTCGAGCACCTGAGGACGGCCACCGGCGGTAGAAGGCTGAGGCCCTGAGTGCAAGTCACCGGCGGGAGGGGGCGGGGCCGCAGGGGTGGGGGGTTCCGGA